>WTBX01000154.1 GCA_013138855.1 Methylococcaceae bacterium | reverse complement strand
TTCATCACTTAAATAAGTACCGTCTTCAATGGCTTGTTGGGTAATAATGCTGTCTTCTTCGTCTGTAGGCAATTCTATTTTTCGCCCTGATTTAGTTGTTAAGTACATATTTTTTCACCTCTCTTTTATTGGCTTTGCGAAGGCTAATGACGCGAATAATGTTACCTCGTAAGGTGTAGGTCATGTGGTAAAGTCTATCGCCAATTAAGCCTAGAGCATTAAATCGTTGTTCTTCATAATCATGTCGGCAGTCAACTTCAACCAGAGCGGTATCTATTTCAAAGTGGGTTGCTAGTTCAAAGGGAAATCCTCTTTCAAGCTTGTTCTTTTCGCTTTTAACTGGGTCAAATTCAATTTCCATTCTTTTATTGTGCATACAATAATGCAGCAAGTCAAACAGAAATTACGGAGGTTTATCTAGCGGTTAAAGTCGCATTAATTTTGCTCGTTCCCAAACAGAATTTAGGAATGAGCCGTTAATTTTGCTCGTTCCCAAACTCTGTTTGGGAACGCATACTGACAAGCTCCGCTTGGTGTTTCCAAATGTTGACTAATCGCGAGCTACTCATCAAGCGGAGCTTGATTAATAAGCATTCCCAAACAGAGTTTGGGAACGAGCCGAATAACATAACTCAAATTTATAACCCGTCTAACTTTCCAGCCCACGTTCCCTTACTTACTACCTTCGGCATAACGCAAACCCCATTGATAAGCAACATCCATATCTTGATGACCGACAAAATAATCAATCAACTTAGTAACCTTAATCGCACCATTATCATTTTCCAACATCGCAACTGCACACATAGTACGACGATTATTATGACTATCTAAACGTACCTCAATATCAGGTTGAGAGGGAACTTTTAAAGTAACAATCGCATTAGATTCCGCCCAGTTCGCTGAACCTTCATAAATAAAACCAAACACCAATACGCGCTGAATCTGATCCCAGTGCTTACCATTAATTCTAAGATTTTCACCACCAACAGCCGAACCACTGCGATCATCCGCATCTAACTTTATAAAAGGCTCTCGCTCCAAACTACCAAACATATTACCCAAAGCTTGTACGCCTCCGATAGAACCATCTTTAAAAGCAAATAAACAACCCAAATCCAAATCTATATTTTTTGTACGTCCAAATAAAGTTTTCTTAGGTTGATCCCAATTTAAATTAATAAGAATTTCACCAAAGGATTGGTTTGGCTGTTTCTCTAAAGAGACTGAATTACCTTTTTTCTCTAAAGTGATTTTACTTAAATTGACAGGTTTAGTATCAGCCGTGTCAAAAGATGCGGGTAAATCCGTAGCAGGTGCTGGCGTTGGTGGCGCAGTTTTTTTCAAAGTATTTAAATTAACACCATAACGCTCGGCTAACGGCGGTAAGCCTCCTACAAAACCTTGCCCTAACGCTTTAAATTTCCACTGTCCATTGCGTAAATATAACTCACCCATAATTAAGGCAGTTTCAGCGTGTTCTTTAGTATCAAAACAAAAAGTACAGACGGCTTTTTTACTGATGAAATGTTGTACGGTAATAGTGATTTGACCTAAATCTAAAAAACGTTTCCCTGTTTCTACGCCATCAGGAATATTCAAAGCGAAAACAATTTTTTGTACACTCGTAGGCAGCGCGTCTAAAATAAATGAAAAGCCACCATTAACATCCTGACAAATACAAATATCTGAGCGGTCGGGATTATTGGAGTAAACAAAGTCATTATTCGAGGCTACTTTATTAGATGAATCCAGTAAAAAAATATTCGAGGCAATATCCGCGCTATTGCTATTACTAATATCAAAAGTAATACCAATATTATTAGGTTCAATCGCTATATTTTGACCTGAAACCAAATTCATATCTTTCTCCTTAGATTACCTTAATGTTGTTATAAAAATTCAAGCTCTTGTTTAGTGTAGTCACTTTTATTTTAAAAGTCAGTTCATACTTTTATGGCAACTATTCAGCCTATTTCTAATTTTCTATACTAAATATATGTAAGTGTTCAGTCCCCCTCTTAAAAAAAGAGGGCTTAGGGGAGATTTTATTAAATAAATCCCCCTCAATCCCCCTTTTCCAAAGGGGGAGGTGAATACTTACAAATATATGTCCACGAAAGATGGCAGCCATTTTAAAACGAGCTTATTTTAATCTGTCTAATTGATAGGTTTTGGAAATATTTTTTAGGTCTCGTGCGCGACTAAAAGTCGCGGCTCCGTATACCTCAGCAATTACTAATTTTCAAAACTCTTTTTGTATCTTTCGTGGACAAAATCGAAAAATAAAGAATACCTAATCATGATTCACAAAGATTAGCTTTTTAGTATCAAACCCCAATTTTTCAGATTTTTTCAAAAACCGTTCCATGACCTGTTCACTAACTTTTGGAGTTCTTGAGAGTAGCCATAAATATGAATCGTCGATACTGGTGACAAAGGCATATTGATAGTGTTTTTCATCTAAATCAAAGACGACATAGGAAGCGTAAAATGGCCACGCATAAGAAACTTTTAAATAGGCATCATTTTGAACCTTAACAAATTTCGCTTTTCCTTCGGCTGTTTTCCATTCATTATCTTCTATGGAAAATCCTCGATTGATTACTTTTAAGCCACCTTTTTCTAATAAAGTGTATTCTGCGGTTATGTGGTCTAAGCCTTCTTCAAAGGAATTTTCTAGGCGAGCAATTTCGTACCATTTTCCTTGATATTTATGTACATTGAATTGTTCTACAGGATAGACTCCTTTAGGTATAGTTAGCTGTGAGCAGCCATTGATAAATAAGGTGACGATGAAAAGGAAGAGTAATTTACGCATGTTTTTTGTGAATAGGTTGATTGAGTGTATTAATTATGACTCTTCAGGATTTCCCGTGAAAACGCATATGCAAGGACTGGCAGTCCTTCCGTAGAGTATGAAAATCAATAAAGGACGGCCAGTCCTTTTGTTAAACTACTTAAGTTCCACAGGAAATCCCGAAGACCCTTAATTATTGATGTGATGCAAAAACTGTAAATAGCCAAAGAGTAAGCAGTAAAAATTTTCAGGCGATACGATTATAAAGTTAGATTTCTCGTAGCAAAGTAATTATTAGCGGCTCCAACGTATGTTCAACAAAAACTAAACCTCAAAAGACTCCATAAGTTGCTGATACCGCGCAGCCTCCTCATCTTTCCCACGCTTTAAAGCCCCTTTCTGATAAATCTTCGCTTTTTTAAGTAATACTTTAATCGCAGCGGCTTTATTGTCAGCCTCTAAACAACCACTGTTAATAATATTTTCTAAGGCTTGAATCCTAAATCTATCCATCCCCCAGTATTGTTGCGATAACTGATTTTCATGCCCGCCATATTTTTTAATTTGTGGTTCTTCTATAAATAACACAGGATAACGCGCGGTAATTTTCAACCATAAATCATAATCTTCACAGGCTGGGAACGAGGTATCAAATAAACCTATCTGCTTAAAAATATCACGGTGAATAATGATAGAAGACGGTGACATTGCGCATAAAGGTAAACACTGTTTAAAAATCCAGCCGCCACTCTTTTTATGCTTTTGCATTTGATTAACTCGCACACCATTACGTATCCAAATTTCTTCGGTATGACATACTTTAAAATCTGAGGTATTAAGCGCGTTAATTTGAGTGGCAAGTTTATCGGGCAACCATTCATCATCAGAATCTAAAAAAGCTAGCCATTCACCTGTGGCTTCTTGAATACCTGTATTTCTCGCAGCACTAACGCCTTTATTTTCTTGGTATAAATAGCTGGCATGTGGGTAATTTTTACTGATTAATTCTCGCGTGTTATCCGTAGAGCCATCATCAATAATAATAACTTCATCGGGTGAATGCGTTTGTGCGTAAACTGATTTTAGGGCGCGATTTAATAACTCTGCGCGATTGTAGCTAGGGATAATGACGGAGATAGAGGACACGGGATAATTTAAAAGTTATTACAAATATTGTAAGTTTAAGACTGGCGGCAAGCTGAAGGGCAAAACCCTTTGGTTTGCTGCCAGTCCCCACGCTCATATTTATATATTTAATGGGGACTGGCAACTACCCAAAAGACTACGTCTTTCAGGTAGCCGCCAGCCTATAGTGAAAAAACGTGTTTTTTCACTCCTGATTTTTTAAAGCATAAGCTCTAATCGCATCATAATAAAGCGTTCCTACTTGAGTGTCCTCTTTACTAATACATTGCTGCACAGCAAAGCGAATGCTATCAGTCATCGGCGATATTTTTTCGGCGGCGATTTTATATTTGGTTAATAACCATTCGTTTTTAAACTCTAATGCTTTGCACTCTGAATGAAATGCGCGAATTAAATCCCCCTTTGCATCAAACGTTTCTATGGCTAATGAGGAATGTGCATCATCTGGCGTTAACACATAAGCGGCTAATAAATAGCCTTGACCTGTTTCATGACGAAGACTGCTATACCATGCGGAGCTTGTTGGTTCTGGCTCATCAATCTTCTTTTTAGTCATTTTTATTTTAAGACTGTAATCACCTTCATAGGCCACTTCATCCGACCAGCTCAAACTTGCATTTAAAGAAAATAAACCTGCTTGCCATGATTGTCTATTGTGAGGAGGGGTTTGAAAGTGACGTAAAAAAATTAATTGCTGATTAATGTTTTCATCCAATTGAAGCACTTCGTGCTTATCTTTATTCTCGGCAATCCTTGAGGGAAAATAAGTCAATACAGGTGTGCTTTTAACGCTAAAATCCATTTGTTCTCCCAAAAAACGCCGTTCTACTTCTCCCTGTAAACGCAGTAATTCTGTTTCATTTATTTCTTTAATCCGAGCTAGAGGGTCACTGGTTTCAAAAACCTGATAAAAGGCGATAATTAAGCTGATCGCTGTTATCCCCATAAACATTATTACGTCATAACAAAAACCAAAAACAGCCCCAAAAATACTGCTTGAAGGTTGACTATCTAAAACGTAGCCATGCAGTTTTAATAATCGTGAATGATATTGATGAATGATTTTTAATAGCGGTGAAAAACCTTGAGTCGGTCTGGTGCTTAACTCTAATAATAAACTGTCCTTATCCCAAGAAAAATGTGAGGGATAAAAGTCATTAGGAAAAGGGTCGTTAGTGAGCTGAAAAAATAAAGAATAAGGTTCTTCACTGGGATCTCTATCAGGCTGATCCTTCTTAATATCCGTGATGTCTTTTTGGGTGCTAATAGTTTCGATGAAATTCCAGTTAATCAGTATTACTCCATTTTCAACGCTACTGTCATAAAATGTTACGCCATTATTATCAACTGCGACTAATTTTGAACTTTTAAAAAAAACTAATAAGCCTGTAACAGTCAAAAAAACCGCTGCTGCTAATAACGACCAAATAATAATTCCCGCTTCATCGTCATAATAATAAAGACCGATACCTGCAAAAATGCTCGCAAAAGTCCATCGCCAACGCCACGCAACGCGTTTTGAGAAATAAAATATCGCTTGCTCTAACCAACCAATATTTTGCATAGAAGACTCCTTTATTTTTGCTTGTGTGCCGTATGAGTTTTGTTTTTATATTCGTCAGAATATATATAGCATAGTATATTAACGTAAGTGCCTTAAAACATAAGCAATTTTAATATTTATTAGATAATTTATATTTGAATTATCGGCATCCTTCACTTGGCTTAAAAAGTAGTTTATTTTTTAAAAATTGCGCGAGTGAAATAGCGTTAGCTATTTCCGTGACTCGCCAATAGCTAAAGCTATTGAACTCCGATTTAAACTGTAAACCGAAAAATGAAGGGTATCCAAATCCTGATACCTTTGCGCAAATAATTAATAATGCTAAAAAGTCACTGCGATTTAATTTTATTTTTATCAATTAATATAACTTTGTTTGATAAATTTTCCAGATTGACACTTAACATCCAAGCTGCTATTTTTGCGCCATTAGCACTCTTTTATTCGAAGGCTAAAAATCATCCTTAGAGGTCAATGTGGGAAATCATCAACAGTTAAACGATAGATCATTACAGTTATTAAAAACATTAGTCGAACGCTATATTAATGATGGACAGCCTGTCGGTTCGAGGGCGTTATCTAAGGATTCTGATTTACAATTAAGCCCAGCTACTATTCGTAATGTGATGGCGGATTTAGAAGATTTAGGGCTGATAAGTTCACCGCATACTTCCGCAGGGCGTGTGCCTACGGTGTCGGGTTATCGCTTATTTGTGGATAGCTTATTAACCGTTAAACGTTTGCAGAATAAAGAGCTGGAAAATCTGACGCAACGGCTGATTAATCCGCTTAATGAATCCGATGATATTCTAGGCACAGCGTCTAAACTATTATCTGATGTTTCACAAATGGCGGGGGTAGTTACTCTGCCAAAACGCGAATCGGTTAATCTGCGTCATATTGAATTTCTGCCTTTATCTAATAATCGCGTGTTAGTGATTTTTGTGACGGCGGAACAGGAAGTGCATAATAAAATTATCCAGCCTTCTAAAGAATTTTCCCTTTCCGAATTACAGCACGCCGCGAACTATCTTAATTCTATTTATTCAGGTAAAAGCCTAGCCTCCGTGCGCCAAGCGGTTCTCAATGAAATGGAACAAGCGCAACAGCAACTTAATCAACAAATGTTAGATGCGATTAGTATGGCGCAGCTTGCTTTTAATAGTTCGTCTGAAAACGATGATTATGTATTGAGTGGAGAAACCAATTTAATGGGCTTTTCTGAGTTATCTGATATGGATAGATTGAAACAACTCTTCGATGCTTTCAGCCAAAAACGCGGTGTAATTCACTTGCTTGACCAATGTTTAGAAGCCGATGGGGTACAAATTTTTATTGGTGAAGAATCAGGCTATAGTGCCTTTGAACAATGCAGTTTAGTCACGTCACCTTATTCAGTCAATGATGAAGTTGTTGGCGTGTTAGGCGTGATTGGGCCTACGCGCATGGCTTATGAAAAAATTATCCCCTATGTCGATGTGACCGCAAAATTATTAGGTGCAGCCTTGAATTCTAAGTCATAGACCCTCATCTTAAAGCGCAACTTGTAACGACTAGTTTGGAGCCGCGACTTTTAGTCGCGCACGATTAAAATCTACTTATTCTAGTTCCCACTTTTCAAGTGGGAATTCATACCAAGCCTTGAATGTAGCCTCAATTTTGTACTTTCAATGCTTGTATGCATTCCAATGCGGAGCGTTGGAACGAGGAAAGTTAATTGATATATTCAGCTCTCAGGCGCGACTAAAGTCGCGTCTCCGTTACTACAGATTTTTATTAACGCAGCAGCGTTATCATTCTTATACCTATATATACATTTTGGAGCAGTAAAACGATGAGTAGTGAACAGGAATCCCCTGAAAACGAAGTTGAAGTAGACCTTGAAAACCAAG
Organism: Methylococcaceae bacterium; assembly: GCA_013138855.1. Classification (GTDB taxonomy): domain Bacteria; phylum Pseudomonadota; class Gammaproteobacteria; order Methylococcales; family Methylomonadaceae; genus WTBX01. Next base: position 4,546 of record WTBX01000154.1, on the reverse strand, counting down.
AACCAACGGTGGACGAAAATACAGAAGAAGAAACGGTTGAAGCCGAAGCACAAATAGAAGAAGTTTCTATCGAAGAACTGCAAAAGCAATTAACAGCAGCAGAGCAAAAAGCCGCTGAAAATTTAGATAAAGCCTTGCGTGTGCAAGCGGACATGGAAAACCTAAAACGCAGAACCTCAAAAGATTTAGAAAACGCACATAAATTTGCCTTAGATGGTTTTTCTAAAGAAATGGTAACTGTCATTGATAGCTTAGAATTAGGCTTGCAAGCAATAACAGGTGATAGCGAAGAAGTGAAAAAATTTCGTGAAGGTTCAGAATTGACTTTAAAGCAATTTGAAGCCGCGTTCACAAAATTCAATATTGAAAAAATTGACCCAACGGGTGAAGCCTTTAACCCAGAACTGCATCAAGCAATGGCCATGCAGCCTTCTGAAGACGCTGAACCAAACACGGTATTAAACACCTTTCAAAAAGGCTATAGCTTAAATGGTCGTTTGATTCGCCCAGCGATGGTTGTGGTGGCAAAAGCCGCAGAGTAACCATAAAAAACAAGCTTTTATGCTTGAAATCAAATCAAGCAACCCCATATAGCTAACAACAACTTTTTATAATATTGAATCAAACAGTCTGGAGAAATCAATGGCTAAAATAATTGGTATTGACTTAGGAACAACGAATTCCTGTGTCGCAGTTTTAGAAAACGGTAAAGCTCGCGTTATCGAAAATAGTGAAGGGGCGCGTACTACGCCATCTATTATCGCTTTTTCAGCAGATGATGAAGTATTAGTCGGTCAATCGGCTAAACGCCAAGCGGTAACCAACCCTGAAAACACCTTATTTGCTATTAAGCGTTTAATTGGTCGTCGTTTTAAAGATAAAGAAGTCCAAAAAGACATCAAAATGGTGCCTTATAACATCATTGAAGCAGAAAATGGTGATGCATGGGTTGAATGTCATGGTCATAAAATGGCTGCACCTGAAGTTTCATCTCGTGTATTGATGAAATTGAAAAAAGATGCGGAAGCGTTTTTAGGTGAAGAAGTCACAGAAGCGGTTATCACCGTTCCTGCTTATTTTAATGACTCACAACGTCAAGCCACTAAAGATGCGGGTCGAATCGCAGGTTTAGAAGTAAAACGTATTATCAATGAGCCGACTGCCGCAGCATTAGCGTTTGGTATGGATAATAAAGGTGATACCACTATTGCGGTTTATGATTTAGGTGGCGGTACATTTGATGTCTCTATCATTGAAATTGCAGAAATCGAAGGCGAACATCAGTTCGAAGTATTAGCCACTAACGGTGATACATTCTTAGGCGGTGAAGATTTTGATTTACGCATCATCGACTTCTTAGCAGACGAATTCAAAAAAGAAAACGGCATTGATTTACACAATGACCCATTAGCTTTACAACGCTTAAAAGAAGCAGCAGAAAAAGCGAAAATCGAATTATCTTCGACTGAGCAAACAGACATCAACTTACCGTATGTGACTGCTGATGCCACAGGGCCTAAACATTTAAACGTCAAATTAACTCGCGCTAAATTAGAATCATTAGTTGCTGAATTAATTCAACGCACTAAAGCACCATGTGAAATGGCGTTAAAAGATGCTGGCTTATCAGCGTCTGAAATTAACAATGTGATTTTAGTCGGCGGTCAAACGCGTATGCCTAAAGTTCAAGAGTTAGTAAAAGATTTCTTCGGCAAAGAGCCACGCAAAGACGTAAACCCTGACGAAGCGGTTGCCTTAGGTGCAGCAGTTCAAGCGGGCGTTTTAGGCGGCGATGTTAAAGACGTATTGTTATTAGACGTGACTCCATTATCTCTAGGTATTGAGACTATGGGCGGCGTAATGACTAAGTTAATCGAGAAAAACACTACGATTCCGACTAACGCATCACAAACATTTTCAACTGCGGAAGATAACCAAACTGCGGTAACGGTTCACGTTTTGCAAGGTGAGCGTGAAGTAGCTTCTGGTAATAAATCATTAGGTCGTTTTGATTTACAAGACATCCCGCCAGCGCGTCGCGGTGTCCCACAAATTGAAGTGGCATTTGACATTGATGCGAACGGTATCTTAAACGTATCAGCAAAAGACAAAGCGACTGGCAAAGAGCAATCTATCATCATTAAAGCGTCTAGCGGTTTATCGGATGAAGAAGTCGATCGCATGGTAAAAGATGCAGAAGCCCATGCGGATGAAGATCGTAAAGTCACTGAATTAGTCACAGCGCGTAACAGTGCGGAAGGCATGATTAACGCGACTGAAAAATCAGTTGAAGATTTAGGCGATAAAGTTGACGACGCTGAGAAAGCCTCTATTGATGCCGCAATTGGCGAGTTAAAAGAAGCTCTTAAAGGCGAAGATAAAGAAGCGATTGAAGCTAAAACAACGGCTTTAACTGAGTTATCTGGCAAATTAGCTGAAAAAGCTTATGCAGAACAAGCGGCGGCAGGTGAAGCTGGCGCGGATGCAGGCGCATCGGCTGACGCAGACGACGGTGTTGTTGATGCTGAGTTTGAAGAAGTTCAGGATGACGATAAAAAATAAGCTTTGATGGTTTTTTAATCTTTCGGGGTTAAGAAAAAAGTTTGTTTATTCTTAGACCTCCGAGGTTTTTAAAACCTTGGGGGTCTTTTGCGTATAAAAAGAGTCTCTAATAAAAATTGAATTTTTGGTATTTTGTTTTTATTAGCTATTTGATTTGTAATTTCTGTAAGGTACGCGATGCGTTCCCTAATTTTTAGGTTAAATATACTATGACCTATGGCACATTTAAAACGTATGAAGAAGTTGCGATTCGTTTTAGAATAAAATTAATTGAAACCTCCTTTATTCAAGAATCTTCCATTGAAGTTCCCGCTGGGCTATTTGAATTTATCAATGATAATTTACGTCTTAAGCGGAGTTATATCAGTGAAAATGCGATTTGTGAAAATATTATTTCTCCGATATTAAATATTATTAGCAAGCATCACAATATTTCTTTATGGTCACATGTTCGGCTTGATGTGAGTGAAAAAGACGGCTTAGTTGGTATCCCTGATTTTTTAATTGCCCCCGTTTCGGATATAGGTACAACCTTTACTCAGCCGATTATTTGTGTTGCTGAGGCAAAAAAGGAAAACTTTAACGAAGGATGGGCGCAAGCATTATCTGAAATGATTGCAATACAGCGTTTTAATGAAACGGTTGATAAAGATATTTATGGAATTGTCACCACGGGATTATTTTGGCAATTTGGCAAGTTAAATCAAACGAATTTTACCCAAGAAGTTGTGGCTTATTCGGCGGTAGAAAATTTACAGCGTTTATTTGATGTTTTGAATGGGCTATTTTTGGAAGCTAAGAAAACTATTATCGAATAAATGTTGCACAGCTTGGTTAGCTGAAGGCATGAGTTCTGCTGAAATTATTGAGGATTTTTCTGAGTTGAATTTTAATGATATTAGTGCCTGCCTATATTTTGCAACAGATAGAGAGCTTTAGGTTTGATAAATAGTTAAATTTTATAAGCGTTGTTATTATTAATAATAAGGCTTATGTTGAAATTAATTGATGTACGGTTTTAGTTGGTGGTGTCGAAAATGATTAATCAAACTGTTGGTATTAATAATGCTTTAAAAACAATTGAGTCTTTATCTTTAGATGAGCAGTCTTATCTTGTCGATGTGATTAATCGCAGGTTACACGATTTAAAAAGAAATCAACTGGCAGATAGCGTGAAAAAGGCGGAATTGGATTATCAACAAGGAAACACTCAATCAGGTAGTGTTGATGATTTGTTTTCAGTTTTAGATGATGATTAAGTTAATTTGGGGTAAAACCTTTATTCGAGCAGCAAAGAAATGGCGAAAGAAACATCCTGAATTAGATGAGCGGTTTAAAGAACGTTTGTCTTTATTTTCCGAAGAACCTTTTCACCCGTCATTAAAAACGCATGGTTTAAGCGGTAATTTGGAAGGCTCGTTTGCTTTTAGTATTAATCATGAATATCGTTTAGTTTTTAAGTTTCTTGCTGATGATGAAGTCTTATTGATTAACATCGGCTCACATGATGAGGTTTATTAGCGATGAAAACGGCTACTTTTAAAGAATGGGATTTAGATAAACTTGATGAGGCGTTTGGACTCTCGCAAGTTTTCGATGATGATTATCCGTTATTAAAAGATTGGCAACAAACCGAAGTAGAGATTAGCGCGTTTGAAAAACAAATTTTACTGGATTTACAACAGCCTTTGTGTTGGGGCGGTAAGTCGTGGAATGAGTTTGAATTAGAGAATAAGTTTATCAGTCCTGTGGTTATGGCGGCGAAAATAGATGATAGAAAAATTGCTTATTTTTTAGAGAGGACGTTATCAGGTGTGGTGGGTGATTACACGCTTTCAGGTACGGTTGATGGCATGATTGCAACGGGAGTTCGCAATCCGCACACGCCAGTGTTTGTCTGCACGAATATAAACGCAGCATTGAAAATCAAGGTACACCTGACGGTCAAGTTTTAGCGGCAATGTTAGTGGCGAGAGCGCAAAAT
>WTBX01000410.1 GCA_013138855.1 Methylococcaceae bacterium | reverse complement strand
CTGCGGCAACGGGAGCGATGGCATTATTAATGGTGACATTGGTAAAAGAGCATGGTCTACAATATTTATTAGCCGCAACTTTATTAACAGGCGTGTTACAAATTATTGCAGGTTATATCAAACTCGGCAGCTTAATGAGCTTTGTGGCACGTTCCGTAGTCACAGGCTTTGTAAATGCCTTAGCGATATTAATTTTTATGGCGCAGTTGCCCGAATTAACCAATGTCACATGGCATGTTTATGCGATGACCGCAGGCGGCTTAGGGATTATTTATCTTTTTCCTTATATTCCTTTTATCGGAAAAAATATTCCCTCGCCTTTAGTTTGTATTGTCGCTATCACGGTGATTGCGGTTTATTTTAAAATCGACATTCGTACGGTCGGTGATATGGGCGACTTACCTGATACTTTACCCATTTTTCTATGGCCAGAAGTTCCTCTAACCTTTGAAACCTTGCAAATCGTATTCCCTTATTCAGCCGCCTTAGCGGTGGTGGGTTTATTAGAATCATTAATGACGGCAACGATTATTGATGATTTAACCGATACCGAAAGTGATAAAAACCGCGAATGTAAAGGGCAGGGCATTGCTAATATCGGTGCAGGTTTATTAGGCGGTATGGCTGGTTGTGCAATGATTGGGCAATCAGTCATCAATGTGAAATCAGGCGGACGTGGACGTTTATCAACCTTAGTTGCAGGGGTATTTTTATTAATTCTGGTGGTCTTTTTAGATGAATGGCTAAAACAAATCCCAATGGCAGCCTTAGTTGCCGTGATGATTATGGTGTCTATTGGTACATTTAGCTGGGAATCTATTATTCACTTAAAGAGCCATCCTCTTTCTGCAAACGTAGTCATGATCGCAACGGTTGCAGTTGTCGTATGGACGCATAATTTAGCGTATGGCGTGTTCGTGGGTGTGTTATTAGCCTCTTTATTCTTTGCTAATAAAATCAGCCATTTCATGTATGTTGAAACTGAGTTGGATGAAGCGAATGAAACGCGAAGCTATCGCATAAAAGGTCAGGTATTTTTTAATTCAGCCGATAAATTTGTTGCCTTTTTTAACTTTAAAGAAGTAGTTGATAAAGTTGTCATTGATGTAGAACATGCCCATTTTTGGGATTTGTCAGCGGTTTCAGCCTTAGATAAAGTGGTTTTAAAATTTCGTAGAGAAGGCGCGGAAGTCGAAATTATTGGGTTAAACGAAGCGAGCGCAACCATTATTGACCGCTTTGGTATTCACGATAACCCAGAAGAAATTGAAAAAGTTATGGGGGGACACTAATGGAAACTAATCAGCAAAAAGTATTAGCCTGTGTAGATGGTTCTACAGTCAGTGAAGCAGTGTGTGATTATGCGGTTTGGATGGCTCAAGGTATTGATACGCCATTGGAGTTATTGCATACCGTTGACCATCATGACAGCAAAGCGCGTACCAATTTATCGGGTAATATTGGCTTAGGAACTCAAGAGCATTTGCTAGAAGAATTAATCCAAGTAGAACAGCAGCGTAGCAAATTGTTATTGCAGCAAGGTAAATTAATGCTGGAGTCTGCGAAAAAACGGGTTGTAGACGCAGGTATTAAAAATCCAGCCTCCCATCAAAGACATGGTAATTTGGTTGAATCCTTAATTGATTTAGAAAAAGACATTCGCGTGTTAGTGCTAGGCATGGAAGGACAGCAAGACCCCGAAACTCCTCATTTAAGTAGGCGACTTGAAAGTATCATGCGCACTTTGCATCGCCCTATGCTGATTGTTAATGATAAATTTAAAAAGCCTGAGCGAATCATGATTGCTTATGATGGCAGTGAAGCCGCTGACAAAGCCGTTGGCATGGTCGCTAGCAGCCCATTATGTAAAGACTTACAATGTCATTTAGTTTGTGTTGATAATGATGAAGTGGCAGCAGAGGGGGTATTAAGCATTGCAGCAGATAAATTACATTCAGCAGGGATTGAGTTATTAACCTCAAAATTACAGGGCAAACCCGAAGTAGAGCTTTGTGCTTATCAGGAAAATCATCAAATTGATTTGACGATTATGGGGGCGTTTAGTCATACACGCATTCATGATTTATTATTGGGTAGCTTCACCATAAAAATGCTGCTTAATACTAAAAAACCAGTGTTATTGCTTAGGTAAGGAATGGTTTTTTAATCACTTCCAAAATGTAATGCGAAAACCTGACAGGTCTTCTCATGATTTCCAACGTCTATAAAGACCTGTCAGGTTTGATTTCGGGTATTATTTAATTTCTACGTCCCCAATCTTTCAACAGAATTTAACTATAAACAGAAACGATGAGTATTAACCGCATAGGAACAGAACGCCGTCGCATGAGTAAAATTGTTATTCACAATGACACCATTTATTTATGCGGACAAGTGGCTAAAGACTCAAAGGAAGGTATAGCCGAACAAACGCGCACCATGCTAGAAAAAGTCGATGTCTTATTACAAGAGGCGGGTAGCGATAGAAAACATATTTTATCCGCCACCATTTATATTAAAGATATGAAAGATTTTGCCCAAATGAATGCGGTTTGGGATGATTGGATTATCGAAGGCTATTCCCCCGCTCGCGCTTGTGTAGAAGCGAGTATGGCGAGAGAAGAATTGTTAGTTGAAATTTCAGTGATTGCAGCAGTTAAATCATTAGCGGATTGAAAACATTTTTAAGTTAAGTGACGCTGTGTTATCGAGGATAATATCTTTTTATTATATTAGTATTCTATAATATATTGATTGTTATATAACTATGGAAAAAATCATGAAAGCAAGCTATTTAAAAATACTAATCACTACATTAGCCTTTACTTTGCCTCTTACTGTCAATGCAGAAGATGAGCATCACCAAACACAGGCTTCCGAAAATACCGCATTAGCTTTACCCGCTGACATCAAGCCTTTATTGACCAAAGAAATGCAGCAAATACAACTGGGGATGATGAATTTACTGCCTGCTATTTCTAGTGGTCAATGGGATAAAATTGCTGAAATTGCTAAAGAAATGCAAGGCAGTTACATCATGAAGCAGCAATTAACTAAAGAACAAATGCAAACCTTACATAAAACTTTGCCGCCTGCTTTTATTGGTTTAGACCAAAATTTTCATCGTTTAGCGGGTATGTTGGCTCATGTTGCAGAAGAGAGAAAATCTGAATTGGTTAATTTTTATTTTTATAAATTAACTGAATCTTGCGGCCAATGTCATAGTCAATATGCACAACAACGGTTTCCTGCTTTTGCCGAGCAAGGCAATAAAGAGCATCATCATTAAGCGGTAGAAGCTTTTTATTAAATGAGGAGTGAAAAAACAAGTTTTTTCACTGACGTTTAAAATAAAACAAGTTATTTTATAAAGCTAAGGTTATTTTGTGCCAAAGGACTGGCAGTCCTCTTTTGGTTTCTCGTTCTCTCAGGAAGGACTGCCAGTCCTCTCCACATATTTTCATGGAAAATTTTGGTGAGCTAAAGTTTTCGTATATTCGGAACCGCGACTTCTAGTGCGCACGACTAGAAGTCGTGGTTCCGCCTGAGTACTGACCTAAAAGGAAAATAAAAATGTCTTCTCTATTAAAAAACGTCTCAGCTTTTTTATTAAGCCTCACTCTATTATTCTCTCAAATAGCATTTGCCAACGAGGGTTTGACAGAAAGAACTAAACCTATCTCTGGAAAAGTCGAGGGTGTAAAACCTAACCCTGAATCAAAAGAAGCTATTATTCCCACGTTTCATGTGGTTGGCGTTGATAGCTGGGATGTGCTTTATATTCGTCGTGGCGCGGGGAAAAAATTTAAAGCAAAAGGTTCAATTCCTTATAACGGCAAAGGCGTTATTATCAGAGGGTCTAATCAAAACCTGCGACCTTTCCGCTGGGTTGCGATTGAATATAAAGGTGTGAAAGGCTGGGTTTATAGTCGTTACCTTGAGTTATCTACTCAGTAATGGACAGGGCTTAAAATGAAAAAAAATAATTTCAAAGTATTACTGATGTTATTTTTTATGGTCAGTAATAGCTTAATACCCTTATATGCAACGCCTGAAATTGATAATGCTGAGGCAACCTCACTTAATTCAATTGAGGTGAAAAAGCATCCTAACGCTGACTTTTTAAGCATTGTTTTCAGTTTAAAAGGTAGAAATCCTGCTCACATTCCCCTTCTTTCAAAAAAAGAGACTTCATTTAAGATTCTTTTTTCTCAATTACAAATAAAATTAGATAAACAGTTTTATATTGATAATTTAGCGAATATTTCCTTATCTCAAACTGGCAAACTTTCTGAGCTACAAATCAGCCTTAGTCCTAAGGTAAGTATTTATGATGCGATTCAACAAAAAGTTACGAATGAGGGCTATGAATTAATTTTAAATGTTATCAAATCTAAGGCTGGTTTAGGAACTTTTGAACAACCGATTATTGATAGCAATATGACAGAGGATGAGGCGATGGATAATGTTGAATCGCTTAATGTTCCTCACTATATTCTTCGCCGTCAAAAATTAATTTCCGTTAAATATTATTCTTTTGATAATAAAATCCATCAAGGGCAATTAATTATGGATGAACGATTAACGAATGATGTGATTGATATTTTTAAACTCGCTCTGCAAGAAAAATTCTTAATCCATTCGGTCATTCCCATTACTACATTTAATTGGGATGATGATAAAAGTATGGCGGAAAATAATACTTCTGGGTTTAATTACCGAAAAGTAGAAGGTAAGAAAACCCTGTCAAAACATTCTTATGGCCAAGCATTAGATATAAACCCGCTTTATAATCCTTATATTCGTAATAATAAAATCTCCCCTCCTAAAGCTGTCTATGATAAAAATCAGGTAGGAACATTAACGGCAACTTCTAAGCTAGTAAAAGCTTTTATCAAAAAGGGTTGGACGTGGGGTGGAAACTGGAAAACGATGAAAGATTATCAGCATTTTCAAAAACGGCTTAAATAATTCAATAAAAGTGCGAAACCTAGAAGGCTTGATTTCACATCATTAGACATCTTTCCTAATTAACCCCCTAAAGAATAAGGCTTTTAAAGACTCATTTAACAATTCAAAGAAAAGTGTTAGACCTCCGAGGTTTTAAAAACCTCGGAGGTCTGAAAAAACACGATTAATTATCCCTTTAAGGGATGGTATCCCTGAGTTAGCTATTTATTTGTAAGTGTTCAGTCCCCCTCTTAAAAAAGAGGGGTTAGGGGAGATTTTATTAAATAAATCCCCCTCAATCCCCCTTTTCCAAAGGGGGAGGTGAATACTTACATTTATTTAGGAAAGATGTCTATTTTAAGTTCGCAAGCAGTTACCTGTTAATGCATCATAAATTTTAGACGGATTTTTATTGCCGCCTGTTTTGCCGTTAATAATTTTTAGAGAGGGATATTTTGAAAAATAGCGTCTGACTTGTAAGGCGTTACGTGCTGGCTTTTTAGAACTCGGATTAGCACTCGTTGATACTAGGGGGCTATCAAATTGTTCGCATAATGCTTTTGATAATGGATGCGATGTTACCCTAACTGCAAGGCTGGAATGTTTTCCTGTTAACCATTTAGGAACCCATGCTTGTGCGGGTATAACCCATGTGATTACCTCGGACTTATTTTCTTGAACTCTTTGCAAGATTTTTTCATCGTAATCTAAAAACGGTTCTAATTGCATAAAATCAGCAGCAATCAAAATTAAGCCTTTATCCATAGAACGTTGCTTTAATTCTAGTAATTTAATGGCTGCATCTTCATTAAATGGGTCGCAACCTAAGCCATAAATTGCTTCGGTAGGGTAGGCGATAATATTCCCATCTTCTAATTGATGACAGGCTTGCTGTAATTTAAAACGCGATAGCTGGCTCATGGGGAATTTTTAAGCGAAGGTTTTTTTTGGGGAGAAACGGATAATAATTCTTTGAAAAATATTATCCGCAACTTTAGCTAAGTACCTAAGCATAACACTCGTGCATTTTTATATTTGCTGGAGCCGCGACTTTAGTCGCGGAAACCTCGCAATAACACTACGTTTTTTAAAGGTTAATAGCATTTTAACGTTCTAGCGCGACTAAAGTCGCGGCTCCGAATATACGAAAACTTTAGCTCAGGTACTTATAACATTCAAAAATAGGGTTTTAAATGCCGCTATTGAAAATAATTAATTAACTTTAATTAATTCAACTTCAAAAATTAATGCCGCATTAGCGGGAATATCACGCCCCGCGCCGCGCTCACCATAAGCGAGTTCTGAAGGAATAAAAAAGCGGTATTTAGCCCCTTCTTTCATTAGTTGTACGCCTTCTGTCCATCCGCCAATGACGCGGTTTAAAGGAAAGGTTGCAGGCTGGCCGCGTTTATAAGAGCTATCAAATTCATTTCCGTCGATAGTAGTACCTTGATAATGAACCGTGACTTCATCACTTGCGGTAGGCGTTGCGCCTGAGCCTTCGATTAAAATTTGATATTGCAAACCACTGGCGGTGGTAATAATTTTATCTTTTTTAGCATTTTCAGCTAAAAAACTGGTGCCAGCGGCTTTATGTTCTTCAGGAGTGGTGGCATTTGCCATAGAAAACATAGTAAATCCTATTAATAGTGCAGTAAATATTGAAAAAATACGTTGTTTAGTTAATTTCACGGTAATTCTCGTTTAGTTGAAAAGCTTAATAATTGTAAAATGATTATTCTTGACAGTTGGCTAATTGCTTTCGATATTGCTTGGACTTTTCGGTAATTCGTTTAGCTACCTTAAGTAGCCATTTCTTTTTTAAATAACTTTTGCGCTTATAACCGCCATTGCCTTCATGGTAAGCGAGGTAGAGATTATAAACATCTAGCTTTGAAATCCCCAACTTTTTATGACTTTCGTTGATATACCAGCCGATAAAATCACAAGAATCGGCGAAGTTGTCGCGTTCAGCATTTGTTTTACATGCCTTTAGATAATCGCGCCATGTTCCATCAAGTGCCTGAGCATAGCCATAAGCACTTGAGGGTCTAAAACCTAAAAAGCCTCTTGAAGGTCTAGCATCAGCAACAAAATGTGATTCTTGCTGCATAATAGCCATTTGCACATAAACAGGAATACCCCATTTTTTAAATACCGTATTGCTTTGCTGCGGCCAGTGCGGTTTTTCGCGAAAGGTTTTGCAAATATTATGGCTGTTTTTCGGTGTTGTGGCTGTGGTTGCACAGCCTAATGTTAAGAATAATAAAAAAATAGGTATTAGATTTTTCATTAATCTATAATTTATACTAAGCATAGGAAAAGATTCGTTTTAAAGCATAACAGCAATAAGTCTAGCAGAGCATTAGCATTGTAAAACCTGATTTTAATATTACTTGAAAATGAGAGATTAATCATGTCTGACGATATACGTTATTACCGAAAAAATTTAACTTCACAAGGGCTTATTTATTTAGGGGGCGAAGAGCTGGATATTTCTGTAAGAAACCTCTCAATAACAGGGCTATTAGCGGAACTTGGAGAGAATAATTCTATACGCAGTATTAAAGACCTATTCGAAGCAATCAGAACCTCGCCGAAAATCGATTTGTATTTACCCGAAATGCATTTGATGGGGGAGGGTGAAGTTGTTAGAGCCGATTTAATTGATGGGGTTATTTATTTAGCCTTGGAATTTCGTAATATTTCTTACGATGTTGATGATGTGCTATACAAGCGTGTGGCTTATAGAAAAAATATGGTTGCCCCTGGTTTGATTGTTTTAAATGGGGAAAAACATAGTTTTACAACGCGTAATGTTTCTGTTCATGGCTTAATGATTCATTTAACAGAAAGAATTCATGTTGAACTCGGAACTAACACCATCTTTGATTTTAAACGGCTTGATTTACGCGGTGAAATAAAAGTGGCATGGATAGAAGATGCCGAAGACGGTGGCACTTATATGGGGCTTGAGTATGTACACATGGAAAAAACTGATATTAAAGGTGTTCCTGAGTTTAAATAGAATTAATCGGTCTCTTTCATAAAACTGAAAAGGTGGTTTACATTTGCCATTCTCAATGTAAGTGTTCAGTCCCCCTCTTAAAAAAAGAGGGGTTAGGGGAGATTTTATTAAATAAATCCCCCTCAATCCCCCTTTTCCAAAGGGGGAGGTGAATACTTACTTCTCAATATATGTCCACGAAAAGATTTAATTTTTGTGGACAAATGTAAACAGAGAAATGAAGGCTGGCATTAATCGACAAATCTTTGTTGATTACGTTTTAGCCAATATTCAGTAGCTAGCTCATGAGCTTGTTGCTGAGTAGCTGCTTTTCCTAGTATTTTTAAGGCGATTGCCGCTGTACTAATAATGGTCGCCTGTGCAAATTCATTTTCTTCATCACCTCGCCAAAGGTGAATAAGTTCCTCTGGAGTAAGGCTATCGGCTTTAGGGTGACGACGTGCAAACAAAGGCGGCCATAATTCGTCCTTTAATTCACCATTAGTCACACTTTGAACCAGACACTCGACATCTGGGTTACGCTCAGTCTCCCCGCCTTCGCCTTTCAATACTGCCATATTCTGTTGACCAACTAATAATGCAGCCTGTTGGTGAACAGCACGATAGCTAGGATGAAAAATTCCCTGAATAGTATGGGTGGCGTTTAAAGGGTTTAATAGCCTTACTAAAGTATGTACAGGGGAACGTAAGCCCATTAAAGGACGTAGGTCGATAATATCATGCAGCACAGGGCAAAAATGCCGTAGCGGTAAATAGCTAAAATTGTGCCTTTCTATTTGCTTTGCTGCTTGTTCAAAGGATTCAGCAACCTCTATTCCTAAGACTTTTAAGACTTCTTCGGTATAAATTCGCCCCTCGGTATGACCTCCTGCACCGTGCATAAAAATCTTTATGCCATTTTCAGCTAATAATAAGGTTGATAGGATAAACCACGGTAAATGACGACGTTTTCCCGCATAAGAAGACCAGTCTAAATCAACATGAAGGTTGTTTTCAGGCAAGATAAATGATTCCCTAGCCGCCTGCACAAAACCCGCTAATTCTTCGCAGGTTTCTTCTTTAACTCGCATTAGCATTAAAAATGCACCGAGTTGAATAGGTTCTACCTGCTGCTTAACAATCATCTGCATGGCTCTATAAGCCTCACCTTGGGTTAAAGGGCGTGAACCTCTTTTACCTTTACCGAGGATTTTAATAAATTCTGCAAAAGGGTGTTCTGAATTAGCCATATTGATGTTTTTTATCTAAATTTATAAATTATCTAAAAAATATTCGGCATCTTTCATTGGGCTTAAAAAGTCGTTTACAGTTTATTTTTTAAAAAATTGCGCGGAGTGAAATAGCTTTAGCTATTTCCGTGGCTCGCCAATAGCTAAAGCTATTGGACTCCGATTTAAACTGTAAAACGAAAAATGTTAAATATTTTATTTCTTTTATTTGTGCTTCTTCTTGTAACTATTATCGTGAGTATTTATGAGGAGCTAGAACGTAATTGATTGTGAAGGCCCTCCCGTTCCCAAAGCTTGTGATTGACTGGAGATAGATTGGCTAACAAACTGGGCTAATCGTGCAATCGTTGATTTTCCTGCATCCGCTAATGGCACATAATGACCAAAACGCGCTTGACGGTCGAATTGATCTAACTGATCGCTAGGGTCATAAACAGGAACGACTTTATAATCAGGATATTTAGCTTTGCGCTCTTGCTCGGCTTTTTCATAACTTTTATGCAATACAGCATTTGCTGCTGTGGTTTTAGCATCTTTAGGGTCTATTTCGTGACGATCAATATCTTGTGGCACAATAATAAATTTAGCATCCGTTTGTCCTACGGCAACAAGAATAGTGACTAAAGATTCCATGCACTCCATTTTTGTGGAACGCGCAAATTCAGAACGTACCATGCTAATAGGATAGGTTGAGCGATTATCCCAGCCATCAGTAATCACTACTAATAAACCATTAACCCCAAAATCCTCTTCCAGTAATTGTTGCCCATAATTATTTTCGGCTTCAATGGCATCAAAAGTCGCATCATAACAAGCTGTTAAGCCCGCAGGTTTTAATGCACCGTCATAACCATCTAACCATTGTTGCATTTCAACTTTTTGCTGTTTGCCTGGTAATTGTCTAAAGCCGTGAATTTCTTCATGGGTATCATCAAAACAGACTAAACGGATAAGCAAATTATCAGAGCGATCAGAATGTTGACAGGCTTCAACAATAGATTTTAACGCGCTTTCCATTTCTTTTTGAAAACTGCTAGTACTGCCGCTGCGGTCTGCAACGATAGTAACTAGCGTATATTCAGCCGCCCCTAAATCTTCGATACGGGTGGCGGAAAATCCGAAGTGACCTTGTTTATGGACTTGTAATTGTCCACTGTCATCTCCGAACTGGTCATCAGTAAATTTTGGCATAGTATTTCCCTCTGGAGTTCAATTTCTATTTTTAAATTAAATAATCCGCACAGGTTGAGGTCTTCATCCCTCTAGCAGTCATTTCATTCACAAACGCTTCACCTAAATGCGTAAAACCTGGAACATCACTAGTGGCATCGGTTAATAATACACATTTTTTAATAAATTCATCGTTAGAGCCTAAAGAACCGCCTGCTGCAAATTCATTGGCAATATCGCGTACGGTATTCGCTAAACAATGCGAACGTGCTTCACCTGATAATAAAATTTCATCCGCTTCCATCAAGGTTTGAATAAATTCAGTGTTTAATTGTGAATTAGGGTCATTCGGATCAGCAACTTCCGCGCGAACTGCGGAAAAATGTTCCACCCATGGGTTAGAACCTTTAGTGGTAATATCAATTGTTCCTGCAAAATCAGCACACCACTTGTCTAAAGCTTCATATAAAGGTGCGACAATATTATGCCCTGCTGTTCCAATCTGGCAATGGGGCGGCCATAAGCAGTGCGGATAACGATTATTTGCTGAAAGTTCGGCTAAATATTCATAACTGCGTTTAAACATGCCTTGTTTAACGGTACGAAACTCACCTACATCATCAAATACAGGCGCACCGTTTTCAATCACTGGTTGACCATTCGCATCAACACGCAACACTGAACCGATAATAGAATTATTTTCCGCCCGCATCAGCGTAAACGGTGCAGGGTGCTTGCCATTACAATCACAAAACCAATCGGGATTAGCAATGTGTAATCGCTGATGGCTATCCATCGTGATTTTAATATCACTTAGCTTATTTCCCAAACGTGTGACCAGCTTGCCAACGCGCACCATATCATCCCAACCGCCAGCCACACAGAGTTCGCCATCATGCAGGCGTTGCTGATCGGCTTCTGGAACGACGTTGCAAAATGAATTTTGCGGGTCAATAATTACTAACTGTATATTTCTTGCCATGATTTTCTCCTGTGAACGAAATTGATTAATTTAACGCTTACTTTTGCTTGTAAACAGCATACTGTCAAGCAAAACCTTCGTGACAATATCTGCATAAAACTAAGATTATGGTTACAATATCCCTTATAAACAGCCTTAGTATTGGAATTATACGATGATGAAATTTAAAGCCTTCCTTCTAATCTTCACTTTTATTTATTCTTTTTCCGCTTTCGCGACAGAAAAGCCCGTAATTCGTTTAGGTGTCTTAGCATTCGGCACAGTAAACTGGGAGCTTGAGGCTTTAAAAAATGAAGGCTTATTAGACACTGCTGAATTTGAGTTACAAATTCAAAAACTTGCCAATCCTCAAGCAGGAAAAATTGCCCTGCAATCTGGCGCAGTAGATATGATTGTTTCGGATTGGATATGGGTTTCTCGTTTACGGACAAGTGGCGAAGATTTTACTTTTTATCCCTATTCTAATACCTCAGGGGCATTAATTGTGCCTGAACTAAGCGAAGTTAAAACACTGCAAGATCTACAGGGTAAAAAATTAGGGATTGCAGGCGGTGAGCTGGATAAAAATTGGTTATTATTACGCGCTGCTGCCCAGCAACAATCTATCAATTTAAATGACTCTGTGACCAAAGTTTACGGCGCACCCCCGTTATTAAATCAGCAATTATTAAGTTCGCGGGTAGATGCGGTAATTAATTACTGGCATTTTGCCGCCCGACTTGAGGCGCAAGGTTTTAGACAATTATTCAGTGGCAAAGAATTGTTAAAAAGTTTAGGCATTTCCGAAGCAGTACCGAGTTTAGGTTATGTCTTTAAAGAAAGCTGGGCGAATGAACATAAAATAGCGGTTAATGATTTTTTAAACAAGACCTCTCTTGCTAAAGATAAGTTATGTACGATGGATACGGCGTGGGAAAAAGTGATTTCTTTAACGAAGGCTAAGGATGAGAAGACACAAACTAAATTGCGAGAGCGTTATTGTGCAGGACGTATTCAACAATGGGGGGATGCGGAAAAGCAAGCGGCTGAGAAGATTTATCAACTATTGCGTAAGTTAAGTAACAATAGATTGACGGGCAGTTCTGAATCTTTGCAAACAGGGACTTTTTGGGCGTTATAATTTTAGACCTCGTAGGTTTTAAAAACCCACGAGGTCTGAGTTGTACACTCACTTTGAATTAAAAATCTGATTATTTTTAAACGGAGTTATGTTGTTTCCCAAACCCTCAGCTCGACTATTAGCAATAGTTTCTTTAATCGCCTTTGTACTGATATGGCAAGGATTAGCCTCGTATCTAAACGATAACAGCTTACCCCCGCCTATCGTTGTTGCTAAAGTATTATGGCAAGAAATAATCTCAGGTGAATTACCTTACCATCTCGGCATAACCTTATTACGCTTAGCTGCCAGCTTTTCAATCGCGATGTTTTTAGGCTGTGGCATTGGAATTTTATTAGGTCGCAATCAGAAATTAGATGCTTTCTTCGATAACTGGTTAGTCATCTTCTTAAATATTCCTGCCTTAGTGACGATTATTCTTTGCTATGTTTGGTTTGGTTTAGTCGAATCCGCTGCTATTTTAGCCGTAGTTATCAACAAACTCCCCAATGTTGTAGTGACTATTCGAGAAGGTACTAGGGCTTTAGATAAAGATTTGCTCGAAATGGCACGCTGTTACCATTTCAGCAAACGCAAAACTTTTTTTCACGTCATCTGGCCACAATTACACCCTTTTGTAATGGCGGCAACGCGCTCAGGATTAGCCTTAATCTGGAAAATCATCTTAGTGGTAGAATTACTCGGACGCAGTAACGGCATGGGTTATCAATTACATATCTTTTTTCAGCTCTTCGATGTCGCCAGCATTTTGGCTTACACCATTGCCTTTGTCACCGTCATTCAAATTATTGAATTAGTAATACTCAAACCCTTAGATCGCAAGGCGCAACGGTGGCGACGATGACTGGTATACATATAGATATACGTCATAAAACTTACCAAGCAGAAGGCTCAGTGCAGCCTCATGTAGCCATTAAAGATTTAAAACTTTCATTAAACAGCCATGAATTTGTGTGTTTAGTCGGGCCTTCTGGTTGTGGCAAAACGACGCTATTAAATAGTATTGCCGCTTTAGATACTGATTTTGACGGTGAAATTTTAGTGGGAGAAAAACACATTTCCCCAAAAATTGGTTATGTGTTTCAAAACCCTCGATTATTACCGTGGCGCACAGTACGCGAAAATATAGAATTAGC
>WTBX01000156.1 GCA_013138855.1 Methylococcaceae bacterium | reverse complement strand
CTCATAATCTTGGCGCATGTCTTCGTAGTGCTGATGCGGCTAATCTAAATGGCATTATTATTACCAAAGATAATGCCACAGGGATTACCCCTACCGTTTGCAAAGTTTCCAGTGGCGCGGCTGAAACCATTCCTGTTTATCAAGTGACTAATTTAGCAAGAATCTTACGCTGGATGAAAACCCAAAATATATGGATAATAGGCTCTACAGGTGAAACTAAGCAAAGCGTTTTTGAAGCCGATTTAAATATTCCTCTCGCTCTTGTGATGGGGGCAGAAGGCTCAGGAATGCGACGTTTAACGCAAGAACAATGTGATTTGCTAGTAAAAATACCAATGCACGGACAAGTTGAGAGCCTTAATATCTCGGTTGCAGCGGGCATTATGATTTATGAAGTATTAAGACAAAGGGGAGGAATATAATGAGTATTCTCGATCAATTAAAAGCCGAGGCAACGCTTAAACAAGAAAGCGAGTTCGCTCAAATTAATGAGCAACAGCAACTAGATAATATCTATCAGGCAACTATTTTGCCTAGAATGCAGAAAACTTTTACGTTTTTGAAAGAAATCGTTGAGCATTTAGCCTATCTTGAAAAAGGCGTAGAGATTGCTGATTATAGTGAAAAATACCCACAAATAGGCGCATTAGTTCAAAAAGACTATCAAATTAGTACTGATGGCTATGGTGGACTGGCTGATTTTGATCGTATTATGCAAGTTAATGTACTTTTTATTTGCGAAGGTCGTGGTTTTTTTAAGTATGAATTAGAAGGTCGAGGTCGAATTGAACGCGAAGTGGCTTTTTTACATTCTAAAAATGTACCCTTTGACTGGAATCAGTTTGTAAATAGTGCGGGGGTAGAAGCGGCCTCATTTTCAATTACACGAAAAATTCCTGTACGTTTTAAATTTGAAGTCGATTTTGAAAATTCGAACATTAAATTATTAATCAATAACCACATAGACTTTAGCGTTTATAGCAAAGTTTTTGAGCCAGAAGAAGTTGATGAGCAATTGTTAGATGAAGTGATTCGTTTTATGCTCAGAAAAGACAGTGATTTTATTCGTTTAGATATTGATAATATGGATAAGCAACTGCTTCAGAAAAAAGCAGAGGAAGCTCAAATGCAGCAAGCAAAATGGCTGGAAGAAATTCAAGTAGAAGAAGAGAAAGAACGCGAAGTACAAGAAGAAAACGACAGTAAGTTTTTTAGCCGAATTAAATCACCCTTTGGTAAACGAAAAAAATAATATTAAGCCTTAAAACCTGTCAGATTCTAAAAAACCTGACAGATTTTTTTTATCAGCTAATTACTTTGTTTCAGCTGTTTTTTCTTCACTTGCTTTTTCTACTGGCACTTCAGCTTTAGGCGTTTCTGTTTTTTCGCCAACATCCGCAGCTTCCGCTGCATCCATTTCCTTAGCTTGTTTTTCTACCGCTTCTACCGCTTTATCTTCTATTGAAACGGGTGCTACCACCGCAGGCTCTTCAGCTTTAGGTGCTTCTGCCTTAGGCTCTTCCAAAGAAACCAATATTTCAACTTTTGCTTGTTTGCGTAACACTTCCAACATTTGTTGAACTTTTTGCTGTTGTAAAGCAGGACGTAATTGTTCTTTAATGGCTTCAAAAGGCGGAGGCGTTTGCTCTCTCGCTTCTTCGCGCAAAATCACATGCCAACCAAACTGAGTTTTGACAGGCTCTGTGGTAAATTTACTATCCGCTAATGCAACCACGGCCTTAGAAAATTCTTCAACCATTTGACCTTCAACAAACCAGCCTAAATCTCCACCTTGAGGGCCTGATGGGCCTGTAGAATGTTTTTTAGCTAGCTCTTCAAACTTAGCCCCTTTAGTTAATTCAGCAATTAACTTTTTAGCTTCGGCTTCTTCTTTAACTAAAATATGACGCGCTTTATATTCCATGCCTGATGATTTAGTAACTTCCTTATCATACTCAGCTTTCATCTCTTCATCAGTAACGGCATTAGATTTTAAATAATTTTGTAATGCAGCTTGTGATAATAAAGAACGAGTCGCCATGCTGATGCGCTCAGCAATTTCTGGTGATTGGTCTAATTTCTTTTGTTTTGCATCCTGAACCAATAACTCACGCTGAATTAATTCTTCCAGTAATTGCGCTTTAGGAAATTTTTGCCCATGACTACGCCCTGCAATTTCTTCTGCTAAAGTCGCTAAACTACTTTTGCTGATATAAGTTCCGTTAACCACAGCAACAGCATCTTCTTTTTTGACACTAGGTGTTGCCACAGCACTGGTACTAGAAGCAGTCGAATTATTAGTAGCCGCTTGCTGGTCACACGCTACAATTAACGCGCTACTTGCCAATAATAATGGAATTATTTTTTTCTTCATTGATAAACTACCTTTGTGAATTTTCTAAGGGGGTTAAAGCGTTAATGCCTAGTGCGTGAATATCCTGTTTCATCATATCGCCTAGGGCTTGATAAATTAGTTGATGGCGTTGAACTAAAGACTTTCCTTCAAAAGCATTGCTGACAAGCGTGACATGATAATGACCGCCCCCACTTTTTGCGCCAGCATGACCTGCATGAGCGGCACTGTTATCTAAGACTTCAAGCAATTCAGGACTTAAAGCCGCGTTTAGTTTTTGTTTAATTGATTCAGATATCATTTAGGAAAGACCTGTTTGAAGGGTTTTACGATTACATTGGCATAAACGCCAGATTCTATATAAGGATCACTGTCAGCCCATGCTTTAGCGGCTTCCAACGATTCAAATTCGGCGACAACAAGACTACCCGTAAAGCCTGCGTCTTGTGGGTTTTCACTATCAATGGCAGGATGAGGGCCTGCTAAAATCAGTCGCCCTTGAGCTTGTAATGCTTCTAAGCGTTGTAAATGTGCAGGACGCGCCGCTTGTCTTTTCGGAAGACTGTCCGCGACATCAGTACTTATAATAGCGTATAGCACTTATTTTTCCTCAGTTTCGGTTTCAGGGATGTATTTATATAAAAACACCATTTGTAACAAGATGAAAACTACCATTAATGCAGGTACGCCAAATGTTTTAAAGGTCACCCAGTCATCGGTATTATAGTTGAACATCACATAGACATTAATGAAGCCGACACTGATAAAAAACAATGCCCACATCAAATTTAATCGCTTCCAGACAAAATCAGGCAATTCAAGTGCTGATCCCATCATTCTTTCAACAAACGTTTTTTTGCCGAAAAATTGACTGCCTAAGAAAGAAACCCCGAATAACCATTCGATAATGGTCAACTTCCATTTAATGAATTGCTCATCTTGTAAATAAAGCGTTGCACCACCCATCACGACAATAAGTCCTAGAGTAATCCACTGCATGGTTTCAACTTTGCGATACTTAATCCAAGTAATCCCTACCTGAATAATGGTTGCAGCAATCACAACCGCTGTCGCGATATAAATATCATAAAATTTATAGGTGATAAAAAATAAGATAATCGGGATAAATTCAAACAGTTGTTTCATAAATTTTCAGAGGGATTAAAGGAGGGAGTTAATAACAGGTGTTACGTTTGCATATAAAGATGGAGTCCAAATTATAAATTTCTTCATCATTAGCTTAAGCAAACCAGCATTGTAAAATCTTTACTACTGAATGTACATGACTGGACAATGCTTTCTGCTAGAATGTTCCCTTTTGGGAGATTATTATGGATAAAGCCACTCAAACTGAGCTAGAAGCCGCCGCATTTAGGCGTTTAGTGAATCATTTACAAACACATACCGACGTGCAAAATATCGACCTAATGATTTTAGCTGATTTTTGCCGAAATTGTTTAGCAAAATGGTACACCGCAGCGGCTGAAGAGCAAAATATTGAAATGAGCTACGAAGATGCTCGAGAAATGGTTTATGGAATGCCCTATAGCGAATGGAAAGATCAATTTCAAACCAAAGCGACTGATGAACAAATGGCCGCCTTTCAGAAAAAACAGCAACAGAAAAATACATGAGTGAAAACAGCGAATACGAGAATGTTTTTTCTGGCGTTCTTGGGGAAAATTATCAAACCATAAAACTTATTTGTCCTTTAGCTGCAAAAATGAGCCGTTTAGTGGGCGAAGCGGTTAAAGAATATGCGCAAACTCATCAACAAGCTCTCAATGTCGTAGAATTAGGCGGTGGTACAGGCATTACCACTTTATCTATTTTATTAGCGGCGGATAACCTGAAAGTTAGCAGCATTGATAATGCCGCGACGATGCAGCAACAAGCTAAAGTAAGTCTAAAAAAATGGGTAGAGCAACAGCGCGTTGATTTTATTGAAGCTGATGCTTTAGTCGCGTTAAAATCCATGCCAGACAACAGCGCGGATATTATCGCCTCAGCTTATACTCTGCATAATTTTTTGCATGAATATAGAGAAGAGCTAGTGAGTGAAATTTATCGCGTACTAAAAAGTGGCGGTAAATTTATTAATGGCGATCGTCATGGTTTAGATGACATTTCTGAACATACCGCCATGCTACAACAAGAAATTGCGTCTTACTTTAAAGTCTTAAAAGCTGAAAACAAAATTGATTTGCTGGAACATTGGATTGTGCATTTATTTGCAGATGAATCAGAAAATAGAGTAATGCGTGAGTCAATCGCACTCAATCAACTTAAACAAGCGGGTTTTTCAAACGTCACGCTATCACAGCGTATAGAAGTCAATGCCTTGATGTCAGCGACAAAGCCTTAGTTTTTGACTACAGCTTTACAAACTCACGAACAAAGAAATAGAGACAGGTCTTCATTAACCTTGAAATAAGGCAAAGACCTGTCTAGTTTTTAAGAATATTATTGAAAGTTTTAATTCGTATTTCGAGTGTTATTATTTTTTAGGAGGAGGAAGCGTTACAACAACAGGCGCGGCTGGTTTAACAATGCCCGCTTCCGCATCTTTTTTGTCTTTATGCTCTACCAAGTCTTTCTCTAACTTTTCTCTTGCTGCTTTTACTTTTTCCTCATTAACAGGAATAATTTTCAACTCGTTTTTTTCTGGCTCGTCTTCTTCTGTATTTGGACAAGGTTTTGACTGATAAGTAAAACGACCTTCAACTTCCTCTGGACATTTATAAACCTTTGCTTCTGCAACCCCTACGCTGGCAATAAGTAACGATAAAATGATTAATTTCATGACAAGACCTCTTTTTTTTAATAAACGATTAACACTAATATTAAGCCGCCTCAGTTCACAGGCAAGCCCTAAAAAAATCGTAACTACAAGGGATAAACGGAGCCGCGACTTTTAGTCGCGCACGAGACCTAAAAACAACTTCAAAAGCTATAAATTAAACAGATTAAAATAAGCTAGTTTTAAAACTCATACATAAAACTTCGTGCGCGACTAAAAGTCGCGTCTCCACCTGAGTCGTTACAAAAAATCTTCATAACGCTATGATATGATTGTAACTGTTTTAGCTAAAAATAATTAGCGCGTCAATCATAAAATCATAACTACCTGAATATAAGATGAAAAAAATAAAAGTTTTATTTGTGTGTATGGGAAATATTTGCCGCTCACCCACCGCAGAAGGCGTGTTTACCCGTCTTGTAAAAGAAAAACAATTATTAGACCAATTTGAAATCGATTCGGCAGGCACTCATGCTTATCATATAGGTGAACAGCCAGACCACAGATCACAAAAGACAGCAAAAGAACATGGTATAGAATTATCCCATTTACGCGCGAGAAAAGTAATTTATGGCGATTTTGATGATTATGATTATTTATTAGCGATGGATAATGATAATTATGACATTATGATTAACGCTTGCCCAAGTCATCATCACGATAAAATAAAATACTTTTTAGATTACGCGCCACAATTAGGTTTTCGTGAAGTTCCCGACCCTTATTACGGCGGCGAACATGGTTTTGAAAATGTATTAAATATGATAGAAGCCGCATCAACAGGTTTTTTAGAGTTCTTAAAAACATCAGGAGAAATTAAATGAAAAAAATCGAGCTGTACGGTTAAAAATATCCAAAATACGGAGTCCAATAGCTTTAGCTATTGGCGTGGGTAATTAAGTTAAGGTTTTTCATTTTACAGCTATCTATTTGTAAGTGTTCAGTCCCCCTCTTAAAAAAAGAGGGGTTAGGGGAGATTTTATTAAATAAATCCCCCTCAATCCCCCTTTTCCAAAGGGGGAGGTGAATACTTACATCTATTTTAGTCATTTTTAAAGTTCGCTAATAGCTAAAGCTATTGGACTCCACGTTAATTAATTTTCATTCCTTAAGGAGTTTGTGATGGCTATTGTTAGTAATACCATTAATTATTTAGATGGCGAAACCTTATTAGAAGGTTTTTTTGCTTATGATGATGCAATTGAAGGTCAGCGTCCCACGATACTCATTAGCCATGCATGGGCAGGACGTGATGAATTTGTCGCCAACAAAGCCAAAGAACTCGCTAAACTAGGTTATTTTGCCTTCGCGCTTGATATGTATGGCGAAGGCAAAGTAGGGCAAAGTGTTGAGGAAAATAGCGCGTTAATGCAGCCCTTTATGGAAAACCGCGCCATGTTGCAACAACGTATTAACGCAGCCTTATTTGCCGTTAAACGTACCCCTTGGGCAGATGAAAAAAATATTGCCGCGATTGGTTTTTGTTTCGGAGGATTATGTGTGCTGGACTTAGCAAGAACAGGCGCGGATATTAAAGGAGTCGTTGCCTTTCACGGACTCTTTACCCCGCCAGATAATCTAAGCCAACAAGCCATTAAAGCAAAAGTTCTGCTATTGCATGGTAATGATGATCCGATGGTTCCTACTGAAGCGGTAATCGCTTTACAACAGGAATTAAGCGCAAAGGGTGCAGACTGGCAATTACACAGTTATGGCAACACCTTACACGCATTCACCAACCCTAATGCCAATGATCCAGATTTTGGAACAGTCTATAAAGCAGAAGCCGATAAACGCTCATGGCTAACGATGCAGAATTTTTTGAATGAGATTTTTGAATAAATAATATCGTTAAAATATATAAACCATGAAGCACATGAAGAGTAACTAAAAGTCGCGATTCCCTATACTCTGAGTAGTTACAAAATATTTCGACCGGTACAGTTAACTCAGCCTAAATTAAAAAATAAAACCGAGAACAGCATAAGGCTGGCAGCAAACCAAAGGGCTTCGCCCTTCAGTTTGCCGCCAGTCTTTTAATCGTACAGGTCGAAATATTTTTGTATCTACTTTAAATTTCATAAAA
>WTBX01000341.1 GCA_013138855.1 Methylococcaceae bacterium | reverse complement strand
CAAGGCTTGCTCAATCGTTTCAGCAATCACAAACTGACAGGCTAATTGCCCCATCGCCTGTTTAATCGCTTCACGAATTAACGGAGTCCCTAACCGTTGTATTAATTGATTAAAGAGTTGCTGTTTTTGTTGGGTGGAATGTTGGCAATATTGCTCAAATTGCCCTGTAAAATTTAAAGCATGACTGGCTATATTAATGAGAAAAGAGTCACTATGTTCTAAATGCTGTTCCCAATCTGCGCTACTGAGTTTTTCCTGCAAAAATAAATCCTGAGTTGGCTTATCTGGAATGCGTAATAAAGCTTCGGCAATCCCCATTAGCACCAAGCCTTCATCTGAATTTAACTGATATTCATGTAAAAAGGCTTCAACTAAGGTTTGGGAGTCTTCATTCTCTCGAATACGATTAACTAATGAAGAAGCAGTAGCAACAACCTTTTGCGCCTCATAATCTTCTAATTGTGCGAGTAAACGCTTAACGGCTATAGACTCGCACAACAAATAATCCGCATTAATTAATGATAAAGAATCAATAGCGGATTGCTGAGACATTAGTATTCCCTATTCTGCTTTCTCACATCCGCAAGCCGTCCTTGCCAGCGTTGAAATAATAAAAAGCCAATCAAAGTCGTTTGCACACTCGCAAAAATAATTGCTAACAACACATTATCACTAAATATTGGCAAGATGATTCCTGCAATAAATTCAGCATCCATCGCATGAAAAATAGCGGGTAGCAAACCGTATAAACAAATCATGTATAACAGGGTTAACCCCAACGCTCGCTTAGGGTTTGGTGCGTAACTAAAAAATAGCAAAATACCAATATCACGTAACATTAATAAATAAATAACGATGGGATAAGGATAAACTTCCTCAACCTGTTCCATCGGGAACAATAGCGTAAATATAACGGCTGTAGGGAGAGCTAAAACGACGGAGATAATCCAGCAAGGTAATTCCTGAAACATTCTCAGCCACTGTTCTTGCTCGCTATATATCCATAATTTACGCGCCAGCATCGGGTTATTGTCATCAATAAACGCTAATAAATAACTTGAAGTCACGCAGACACAAAAACTAATCATCAGCCAGATCATAAATAGTCCATGCCCATGCTCTTGCTCATGTTCTTCCAGATTGATAGCCCCTGTGAGGTAAAAAATGAGAAAGAAAATAAATAATAGCCATACCCACGGCAAAGTACGAATACGCAATTCTTCTGATAACAAACGATAAATTCCGACGATTGTCCAAAGGCAGGCGAGTATCAGCGTTATCGCACCAAAGTAAGCAACATCGAAACCTACACCATACCAAGTCATACCCTCGTTACGCATATCATCAACATTCAGCATAATCGGCATAATAAAAAATAGCGCGAACAATACAAATAAATAGCTAAAACCCGTGTTAAAACTTTGTTTACGGCGTAATGAAAATAAACTAACGAGCAGACTTAAACTTTGTGCCAGTAAGCCACATCCTAAGGAATAAACCAAGGTTAGAAAAACATGCTCAGGTTCAGGCGTGGCAACGGCATAAATAAATAAACATAACAAGCCGCCGTACCACATATAAATGGTACTACCGAATAATTTCCCCCACGCGAGTGACCACGGTGAAATTGCCGAAGTTTTTTGTATATCCCACGTATTATTGCGTAACTCGTCAAAAATACTTTCTGCTGCTTGCTTCGCGCCCCAAAACAACACGATGGCGATATATAAACCAAGCGCGGAATTAGCGGTAACTTCGTCAAAATTTTTATCATCAATTAAATAGGTAAAGAAAAAAATCACCAATAAAAAGGCAGGCATTCCGATGAGACGTGCGACGGAAAATTCTAAATAAAGATTGCGTTCAAATTCAGGATTCATTTTTTCACCGTAGACAAGTAAGCATCTTGCAAGTTAGTGGTAACGTGGCTAAATTCACACACGGGGAGGTTGTGCTGCAACAATGTTTTTAATAATTCATGCTGAACCGATTCATCACCGTTAAATTCAAAAATCGCTTGTTCCCTATTGATTTTTAATTGCGAGATACTCTCAATATTACGGAGAATTTTTTCCAGCTCATCGACAGGTTTTGTTAAGACCAGTTTAAACACTTTAAGCTGCTCGACTTTTTGTTTGACCGCGACGTGTTCAATGATTTGTCCCTCGCGCAAAATTAGCATATCGCTGGAATACGCTTCCAACTCTGCCAAAATATGTGAAGACACAATTAAAGTCATATCTTGTTGCTGTAATTCTAAAAATAACTCGGCGAGCGAATGTCGCGCTTCGGGGTCTAAGCCAGAGGCAGGTTCATCGAGCAACACCACTTTAGGTTGATGAATGATTGCTTGAGCGATGGCGACTCGCTGACGCAAACCTCTGGAAAGCTGCGCGGGAGTCATATTTAAACGGTCAGAAATATTAAGCTGGTTTGCGACTCTCACAATAGCTTTTTCGCAATCCTCAGGCGCGATACCTTGCGCTCTGGCGACAAAATGCAAACATTGTCGAACCGTGAGGCGATCATAAAGCCCGAAAAAATC
>WTBX01000193.1 GCA_013138855.1 Methylococcaceae bacterium | reverse complement strand
CATTTACCTTCACCGCATTTACCTTCCATTTTTTTCTCGGTTTTAGGCATAGGCTTATTACCTGCGCAATTACCTTCAGCGGTTTTTTCTTCGCCGCCTTTCATCATCTTGCCGCCACATTTACCTTCACCGCAAGCACCACTTTTCATTTTGCTGGATTTTTTATCTTTCTTTGACTCTTTAGCCTCTGCCGCTGCCAGTTGCATATAGCCCTCAGATAATTCAGTCATTGCAAAAGGATTGCTTTGACTGTCAACGGTTTCTGCTTGTGCTGTTGTCGCTAAACCTGAAAGTAAGGTTGTACCGATTGCCAATGCTAAAGGTGTTTGTTGAATTTTTTTCATATTGTTTCCTGTTATAAATTTAAAGGTAATTTATTATCTTACTGCGAAGTTATTATTTATCGCTACTTAAAGAGTTTATTTTTAGTGAAAAATTCATTCTAAAGGATGAGCATGATTTTTTATAGTCCATTCAAAACGGAATGAAATAAGATTGATCTTAATAGATAGCTTTTTTAAAGAAAAATGAGGGATATGCTCAAACTAAAATAGGTTAAATAACACAGTTTAATTTAAAAGGGTGCTTTTTATTACTAACACAAAAAAAATGGCGTATGCTAAAAAAATAAAACTCTTTACTTATCAAGCACTTATTTATAGAGTATCTTAGCCACACTGAGATGAAATTATTTTTTTAATAACGGTATTAATTTTGCTACATAAAGTAAGATTATTATTCCTTTCTTATCGCGTTGACTAATGAATACCGCCTTAACTCAAGACCTAGTTGACCAGCTTTTCCGCGATCATCGACAAATGTTAGTCGCTTTTTTGTTTAATCGTGTTCACTGTCCCGATACCGCACTTGATCTTACTCAGGAAGTATTTTTTCGTTTATTACGAAAAATGACTTTAGAGCATTCAGATAGCCTACCTTCTTATTTATTGCGTACTGCTGAACGATTGGCGATTGATCATATTCGACAACAAGCGCAACCTAAAAATTCAGCATTGCCTTTAGATGACAATATTGTTTGTCCACAGTTATTACCTGATGAATTAGCTGAGCTGCGCGAGCAATGTGAACGCTTATTAGAAACCATAGCATCTATCCCCTCAAAATATCGCACTGTGTTTTTATTACGCAAAATTGACGAAATGACTTATAGCGAAATTGCGGCTCACCTTGGAATTAGCGAAAAAAGTGTGCAGCGTTATTTAACCAAGGCAATGCTACATTGTCATCAGCACTTGTTGGAATTTTCTTAAAAATCTACTGAGTTTTATGACGGTTATGTTTTAATAATGCATTTGGTTAATCAGCTTTAGGCATTTATGTGTCAATGTTCAAATTAAAACAAGCTCGTACTGATAAACGTCTTACCGAAGAAGCGGTTGAATGGTTTGTACGTTTACAAGATGAAAATTGTAATGATGACGACTGGACGTTATTTTCTGAATGGATAGCCCAAAGTGAGTCCCACGCTCAGGCTTATGAAGAGGCGCAAACCTTGTGGCATTCTCTTGATTCCTTAAAAAGCCTTGAGGTCCCTAGTCTGGACAAAGCACGGCGCAAACCTTCTTCTTCCTTGCAAACTGCGGCTAAAATTTCTGCTTTATCCTTATTGCTTGCCGTTTCAGGCGGACTCTATTATGAGCAGCAGCTCGAATTTACCTCCTATTCAAGCAGTGCAAATCAAAGGCACGCAATTACCTTAAATGATGGTTCGCAAATTGATATGAATGCGAATACTCGTTTGAAGGTCAAATTATCTTTATTGCAACGGGAGATTCATTTAGAGCAAGGCGAGGCTCTTTTTAATGTCAGCCATGAATGGTTTCGTTCCTTTGCTGTTCAAACTGGTGATTTGGAAATTCTTGATATAGGCACACGTTTTAATGTTATTCAGCGCGAGAAATCAGTTGAGGTTTCTGTGCTAGAAGGTGAAGTGCAGTTAAATGATGATCAAAATATTGAGGATGTGTCGATTCGTGCAGGTTATAGTCGCCATTATTATGCTGATTCCAGCTTAAGCCCTGTGACCCGCATTAAACCGAAAACTGTCACTGCATGGACGAAAGGGTTGTTAATCTTTGACCATACGCCGCTTAAAAAAGTGGTGGCAGAAATAGAACGCTACCATCAGCTTAAATTTGTTTTTGCTAATAGGCTACTGGAGAATGAGACTTTGAGTGGCACGTTCAAAGTAACTGATTTGAATGGCTTTTTACTGGCTTTAAAAACCATGTTGCCGATTACTATTCAACACCAGGACAAGCAAACCATTGTCTTACAAAATCGCTAAATCATAAAATCTTACTTTTTTTTCAAAAAAACTGTCCAGTTTGTTCGACTTGCTTCGTTATCTATATTAAGAGGGAAAACATCAGGCGTTTTTCCATTAATATTTAAAGGAGATAATGATGAATTTAAGCGCGAAGCTTAACCATGCCTTTGTAAAGCGTAAGAGTGTCAATCGAATATTATTCGCCCTGATGCTCGGTAGTAGTGGCGTATTACAAGCGGGGGAAGCAGGCAGTTTTAAGGTTAATTTGCCCGCACAATCACTGGCCAACACTTTAAAATCCTTGTCGCAATCATCCGATACGCAATTATTGTATGCCGATAATGTGGTTAAAGGATTAAAGAGCAAACCTTTGCAGGGTGACTATACGCTTAAGCAGGCTTTGTCTGAGGTCCTGGCTGATAATGGCTTAGCATACGAAAAAGTGGGGAACTCCTTAATTACCGTAAAAAAAGTGGATACCTCCATTTCAAAAGCAGCAGCTTCGGCAGACGTACAAAATTTATCAACTATTACAGTGATAGGTGACAACCCCGATAGTTATTCAGTGGGAAGCGCGAGTACGGCAACTAAAACGGATACGCCGATTATGGAAACACCAGTGTCTATTCAGGTCGTTCCTCGTGCTGTAATGGATGACCAGCAAGTTATTAGGCTTGAGGATATTTCCAGAAACGTTAGTGGCGTTTTACCTGGTTCGAGTGATGGAAATTTCTACGATGCTTTTATTGTAAGAGGTTTTGATCTTAATAATAATGTTTATCGTAATGGTTTTAGAATTCCTGCTTGGCAGAATGAAACGGCACATTTAGAGAATGTAGAGGTTCTAAAAGGGGCTGCGGCTATGTTGTATGGACGTATTGACCCAGGTGGTATGGTTAACATGGTCACCAAAAAACCATTGGATACGCCTTATTATTCTTTACAACAGCAGATTGGTTCTTACGATTATTATCGCACCACGCTTGATGCAACGGGCCCTGTTCCTGGGGTTGATTCTTTGTTATATCGTTTTAATTTGGCTTATCAGAACAAAGAATCTTTTCGTGATTTTATCGAATCTGAGTATATTTTTGTATCCCCAAGTTTAACCTGGAATCTATCAGAAGATACACAGTTTAACGTTAACATGGAATATCGACATGATAATAGTTCGGATGATTATGGCATACCTGCTGTAGGCAATCGTCCAGCATCTGTACCTATTAGTCGTAATTTCGGTGAATCTGAAACTAATCAAGAATCGGATGCCTGGATGGTTGAATTTACAGGTTCACACGCTTTCAATGATGACTGGAAAATTAAAGGCGGTGTTAATGCCACTTCTATAGACTATCTCTGGGAAGATGTAGATTATAGTGATGGATTATTTCCAGATAGTAGCGGAAATCCTGATCGTATCTTGGAGCGTGGTGTTTGGTTTGGTCCTAGTAACCGTGAATCTCAGGGCGTTCACTTGGATTTAACAGGTCATTTTAATACCTTTGGCATGGAACATAGTATTCTTATTGGTGGAGATTATTATGCCTTTCAATCAGAGTTTGAGATATTTACCAATGGTTTTGCTCCAATAGGTTGTCCTATAGATATTCTAAATCCAAGCTATGGTTGCGTAGATTTTAACAATATTAGAAATTTGACACAAACAGCACCAGATTGGAATAGCCGTAGTGAAGAACAGTGGTTTGGTTTTTATTTTCAAGACCAAATTACGCTTTGGGATAGTCTGCATATTTTAGGGGGAGGTCGCTATGATTGGGCTAGCTCAGCCTCAGGATTTTCGGACACTTCTTTGGCAGATGCGAATCTTACAAAGATTCGCAACGAACGTTTTAGCCCTCGTGTTGGTGTGCTTTACCAACCTTGGGAATGGTTATCTATCTATGCCAATTATACAGAATCATTAGGTTCAGCTAACGGACTTTCAGAAGATGGGCAACCCTTTGCACCGCAAATAGCCAGTCAGTATGAAACTGGAATCAAATTTGACTGGGAAGGAATAAGCTCCAGCCTTGCTTTTTATCATTTAACTAAAGACAATATATTAGGTACTGATCCTGAAACTGGGCTTAGTACACTTATTGGTGAGCAACGTAGTCAAGGCATTGAGTTTGATATTTCTGGGAATATAACGGAACAACTAAGTATGGTTGCGACTTATGCTTTTACTGATGCCCGTTTTACTAAAAGTAGTTTTAGTGGGGCAGAAGGCGCACGCGTTCCTAGTGTTCCTGAACACCAAGGCAGTATCTGGGCAAAGTATAAAGTGACTGAACAATTCTCTATTGGCACAGGTGCGATTATGGTTAGCCAGCGAGAAGGTGATCCTAGAGCCTCTTTTCAATTACCAGGCTATGTCCGTTGGGATGCAATGGCTGCCTATAAGATAAAAATTGGCGAAACCAACTTGACGGCACAAGTTAATGTCAACAATATTTTAGATAAAACTTACTATGAATCTGGACAGACATGGACACGGCTTAGAATTCCAGCGGGCGAGCCATTAAGCGTACTGGGTTCGTTGCGTTTGGAATTTTAAATTACACCACTAATGACTAGAGATATGATGCTTCATGTCTCTAGTGTAATTTATCAGCAAAACTAATGGATGTAGAGCCAATGTCAGCTAATATTTTATCAATAAACTCTAGAAGTACTCAAAAAAATCAATTAAAAAAACGACGCAAATTCTGGCTAGAAGTGCATCTGTGGTTAGGTTTAACCGCAGGCATGTTTTTGGTACTCATCGGTTTAACAGGAAGTATTTTAGTTTTTTGGCAAGAAATTGATGGAATGCTTAACCCGCAATGGTTAAATGTGAAGTCGCAAAAAAACGAAGTTTTTGCTCCTCCATCAGTGCTTGCAAAATCTACGCAAACAGTATTGCCTAAAAACCCTGTAATAACGTGGATAGAGTTTCCTGCTCATTCAGAACAAGCATTAACCTTATACTATGATAAACCATCAATATCAATTGCAGGAGAAACCGATACTTGGACGTTATATATCGATCCTTATACCGCAAAAATAAAAGGAACACGTCTTTGGTATCCTGCTGATTATTTTTCAGGCATGTCGTTTATGGCACTGATATTTAAACTGCATTACGCTTTATTACTGAAAGACTATGGTGTGGAATTTGTCGGTATTTTAGCCGTACTATTAATCATTTCAACGCTAACAGGAGTGATTCTCTGGTGGCCACTAACAGGAAAATGGCTTAAAGCTCTTACTTGGAAACGTAAGTCTAGTAAAGCGCGTTTTAATTTTGATTTACATAAGCTGGCTGGATTTTATACCTGTCTGATTATGTTGGCTGTTTTGTTATCAGGTGTTTATATGAATTTGGGCGGTTATTTTAAGACAGTTGTTGAAATTTTTTCACCCCTGACTTCATCCAAGTCGATAAGCCCCATAGCTCTTCAAAATACTGTCCAGTCTATTAGTTGGGGAGAAGCTGCTCAAATTGTAAACAGCCATTATCCAGAAGGTCAAATTAAATATATATCCCCTCCTGGAGATAAAACAGGCATTTATGAGGTTTGTAAAAAGCATGTTGCTTCTCTCAACCGTTTTGTTGGATATAGATGTGTACATCTTGACCAATACTCTGGTGACATTATCAAGGTAATAGATCAAACAAAAGGAAGCGCAGGCGACGTGTTTTTACAATGGTTATGGCCATTACATTCAGGTCAAGCTTTTGGCATGACAGGACGGCTCTTGGTTTTGCTTTCTGGTATAGCTTGCGCAGTATTGTATGTGACAGGTGTGATTCGTTGGTTACAAAAACGTAAAGCGACTAAATTAAGCAAAGCTAAGGCTAGCCGCTTATCAACCCAATTTTCAAGGTCTTAATTGTGAAAAAATTAAAACTCGTACAAGAACAAAAAACGCCAGAAGGCAATCGAGTTATCAGTGAAGATGAAATAATTGAACTTTTCCCGTTACCCAAATATTTTCAAATTCATTTTCAAAATATTCATGATAATTCGCATGAGCTTAAAGCAGAATTAGCATCTGTTAAACAATCTATTGCCCAATTTGATGACAAATTAGAGCAGGTTCTCAAATTATTAAATAAACGCTACCCTCTTCAGTAGCTCTAAAAAGTATTTGAAGTGAGGAGTCAAAACATGCTTTGATTGTTGTAGTTAAAGGTGTACGCCAAAAAATGGTTCAACGTTTTCCTTTTCACATTTTATATGAATTAAGGGAATCTTCTATATTATTGCGATTATGCACCTGCGTAGGCAGCCTTTATATTGGCAACGTAGAGTTTAAAATGGGACAAAGTAAATAATTTTAGCGTTGATGTCGGACACCTTCAAGGTGTCAAACATCTTATATTTGGATGGTTATTTCTTTCCACCTCCCTGAGTTTTAAATAATTGCATTACATACAATAAATACAAATAATAATTACTCGCTTCTCTGAATTCGGAAACATTGCCCGCGAGATTTCCCTGTACGCCAGCTATCATTCCAAAACTATTGTCTTCTAAAAAATGAGCTAGATTTGACATCATAATAGCGGTAATGAATGTAGCAATAAACCAAGGAGACGGAATAAGTACGCTAATAAAATCATGACGTATTTTAAATTTACACAATGGCAAAATCACAAACCAGATCACCATCATAATATCAGCAATTTTCTTTAAATAACGTACATTTTGTTTGCTTCCTGTTTTTTCATTATGCCAATTTCTAACTTCTATACCTGAGTATTCACCCGTGATTAATTCGTAAAAATGCAGCCCATAATCTATTTCTTCTAAAAATAAAAATAAAATAAAAGCACTGGCTAGTGAAAAAAATATTTTTTCTAAAAGAAGGGTACGAGTAATGACCATCTTTATAAATATTATCAATATTGCTAGTAAATAAATATTTTGCAATTGTTCTAACATACCCAATTCACGCCATGAATCGCTAGATAACCAGGGAACAGTAGGTGCGATTAATTGCTGAGCAGATTTTATGCCAGAAAAATAAAGGATTATAAAAAATAGATTAATAAAAGCAGGAAGTAAAATAAATAAATAAATTTTTTTTTTCATGGAGCTGAAAGATTATTTTTAAGTGACCAGATAAATATAGTCGAAACTTATCCCGTAGTATGAATGATAAGCGAGAATGCATTCCTATAGCTTACATTTTAGCTATATCTGTGGAGTATTGATATTTTTAATCTTACAGAGTTAAACTTGTTTTAAGTTGGTAGTCTACCCATTCGTACAACTCGGGTCACATTTACAGTAAGTCGTTCCACAACCTGAATCTGGCGAGGTTTTTTTAACTTAAATCAATGGGTTCGGAGGAATCAATGGGGTCGCGAATCAATGGAGTCGGAGTAACTTGATTTTGTCTCGTTCTCAAACTTTGTTTGGGAACACATACCGACAAGCTGCTGACGTTTTCAATATCGACTAATTGCTTTTTATTTATCAAGCGGAGCTTTTCCCCTAGTTCCCACTTTTCAAGTGGTAATTCATACAAGCGTTGTATTAAAGCTCAGATCCTACTTCCAACTCCTGTAGGCATTCCCACATAAAATATGGAAACGAGAGTAAATTTTCAACATCCTGTCACATAACACTGGAACGTTGTAGATTTTATTCTCTCACAGAGCGTAAAAACGATTATTTCGTGGATATTTCATTTAACGATGCATTGCCACAATTAAAACCAGCCTAATCAATGTGCTATGCTATGCGTTTATCTTAGCAGCCTTAGCATTTTAATCAGAGTTTATGACACATTATTCCTTATTCGCCACCACCCCCAAAGCAATGGAAGACATCCTTACGGATGAACTAAAAGCCTTAGGTGCAACCAATTTAAAAGCAACCATCGCAGGCGTTGCCTTTGAAGGAACGTTAGAAACGGCTTATCGTGTCTGCCTGTGGTCGAGAACTGCAAACCGTATTTTATTGCGGCTCAAAGAATTTGAAGCCAATACGCCTGATGAATTGTATGAGCAAGTCAAAAAAATCAACTGGTTTGAGCATTTAAAACCTGAGGGAAGCTTTGTGGTTTCCCTCAATGCTAAAAATTCTAAAGTCCTCAATAACACCCATTTTGGCGCGTTAAAAGTTAAAGATGCGATTGTCGATCAAATGCGGGCAAAATTTCAAAAACGTCCGAATATTGATACCGACCGCCCTGATATTCATATCAACGTCCATCTTAACGATAATAAAGTCCAATTAAGTTTAGATTTATCGGGCGATAGTCTGCATAAACGTGGCTATCGAGATGTCAGTATTGATGCGCCGATTAAACAAAACCTCGCCGCTGCGATTTTACTACGCAGTGGCTGGCCAGCAATGGCGGCAACGGGCGGAAGTTTCATTGATCCTATGTGTGGTTCAGGCACTTTAGTTTTAGAAGCGGCAATGATAGCGGCGGATTATGCTCCAAGTTTATTGCGTGATTATTTCGGCTTTTTAGGTTGGAAAAAACATGAGGCTGACATCTGGCAAAGCTTAAAAGAAGAAGCCGAGACGCGTAAAGCTAAAGGGCTAGAAAATATGCCTAAACTTGTTGGTTTTGACCAAAGCCGTCGCACCATTGCTATCGCCTTACAGCATGTTGAAAATGCTGGCTTACAAGATTTCATTCATTTAGAAAAACGCGACATTAATGACACTAAACCTGCGGAAAGTTGGGCAAAAGGCTTATTAGTTTGTAACCCGCCTTATGGTGAGCGTTTAAGTGATTTAGAAACAGTCACTGAGCTTTATCAGCAATTCGGTGAAGTATTGAGAACTGAATTTATCGGCTGGAAAGCAGCGATGATTATTAGTAACCCTGAGCTAGGCTTTCGCTTAGGGATTCGTTCACACAAACCGATTACTTTTCATAATGGCGCGTTAGAATGTAAATTATTACGCTTAGATATTGAAGAAGCGTCGTTCTTTACCCCTAAAGCAAAAAATCAAGATCAGCGTCATCAACAAATTATCGACAGCAGCCAAGGCGAACATGGTGATAGTGGCGCGTTAATGTTTGCTAATCGCCTACGAAAAAATTTAAAAAATATTAAAAAATGGGTGAAACAACATGAAATTAGTTGTTACCGTCTTTATGATGCCGATTTACCCGAATATGCAGTGGCGATAGATATTTATCAGGGCAATGAATTATGGGTGAATGTGCAGGAATATGAAGCCCCTAAAACCATTGATAGCCATAAGGCCAATCAACGCCTTGCGGGGATATTAGCGGAAATTCCTAAAGTTTTAAATGTTGATAGCGATCAGGTATTTTTAAAAATTCGTCGTAAACAAAAAAGCACGGCGCAATATGAAAAGCTCAGTGATTCAGGTCAATTTCATGTCATTAATGAAGGGCATTGCAAATTATTGGTCAATTTTGAAGAGTATTTAGATACGGGTTTATTTTTAGATCACCGTCCTTTGCGCTTAATGATTGCGCAACAAGCTAAAGGCAAACGCTTTTTAAATCTTTTTGCTTATACTGGCTCTGCAAGTGTTCATGCAGCCGTTGGTGGCGCGGCTTCGACAACGACTGTCGATATGTCGAATACTTATTTAGATTGGGCGAAAAAGAATTTTGATTTAAATCGTTTAAGTGGCTCGCAGTATCAATTTGTGCGTAACGATTGTATGGAATGGCTGGAAAATGCGCAGCAGACGATGAAAGGGGAATTTGATTTAATCTTTTTAGATCCGCCCACTTTTTCTAATTCCAAACGTATGGAGCAGGCGTTTGATATACAAGTTGAGCATGTGAAGTTAATTCAACAATCGGCTAAATTATTAAGTGATGAGGGCGTGTTGTATTTTTCAACCAATTTTAGACGTTTTAAATTGGATGAGGAAGGTCTGGATAATTTGCAGATTGAAAATATCTCCGCGACAACCGTTCCTCATGATTTTTCCAGAAGCCCGAAAATTCATTATTGCTGGAGAATTACACGATGAACCGTAGTGTCAGCATTTTAGTGTCAGGAAAAGTGCAAGGTGTTTGCTTTCGTGCGGCGACTAAAAAACAAGCCGATAAACTGGGTGTTGTCGGTTATGCTAAAAATTTAAACGATGGTCGAGTAGAAATTAATGCCTGTGGAGATGATTCTGCGGTAAGCGCGTTAATTAACTGGTCTTATAAAGGCTCTTTGTTCTCTAAAGTTAAAGAGCTTGAAATTATCGAACTTGAAGAGCGTGAAAGTTTTAGCGGCTTTGAAATTAAATAATGGTGTCATCCGTGACTAAATAAATACGCATCTGCTTTTAAAAAGAAGGAAAATCATAATAACGGAGACGCG
The DNA here is from genome assembly GCA_013138855.1 of Methylococcaceae bacterium. Classification (GTDB taxonomy): domain Bacteria; phylum Pseudomonadota; class Gammaproteobacteria; order Methylococcales; family Methylomonadaceae; genus WTBX01. The sequence continues at coordinate 2,534 of WTBX01000193.1, read as the reverse complement.
ACTTTTAGTCGCGCAGTGTATTCTTTCTATAGTTTGAGTAAGTATGACTCGTGCGCGACTAAAAAGTCGCGTTTCCAATCTTCTAAAATTTAAAGGTTTTTTGTCATCGAACGCATAAATTCACTTTGTGAATCAAGCTCTCCAACCTCTTCATCTTGAGCCATCATCGTCATTGCACAGTTTGCATGGACGTTCACCGCTGTCAAAATAGGGTCTACGATAGGATCTATCGCAACCAGTAATATGATGGCGATATTAGTCGGTAAGCCTAAAGGGTCTAAAGTCATTGCTATCATGCTTAGACCCACCACACCTGGCGCACTAGAGGCGGCAAGCCCCGCAAGAATAGAGCCGACTAAAATGATACTCATTTCACTCATTCCCAGCTCAGTCCCATAAAGCTGGGCAATAAATACGCTAGCGATTGAAAAATGTAATACTGTTCCCGGTGGGTTAATAGTAAAACCTAAAGGAACCAGTAAGTCACAGGTATTTTTTTCTGCGTTTAAATTTTCTTTGAGTGCGCTTAAAGCCGCTGGAATGGTTGCAAGGCTACTAGACGTTCCTAGTGCAACCAGCAAAGGTTGTTTTAATGCCGCTAATGATTCTAAATAACTGTGAGTCGCACGACTTTGCCACCAGACAACAAAGCTATAAGCAGCCATGACGATGATACAGGCAATATAAATATATAAAATCAATTGAGCGGTCGCCCAGACAATTTCTATCCCTACCTGCGCAATTTGTCCTGCAAATAAGCATAATAATCCTGCGGGTAACAAATACATTAACCAGCCAATGATTCGTAAAAACACTTCAAAAAAGGCATCAACCACGCTTAAAGCGAGTTTGCTGGAGGTTGTGTTCATTAACCCCATGCTGACACCCACTAAAATAGAGAAAAATAGAATAGATAAATTATCGCCTCGGTTTAGTGCCGTAAAAATATTGCTAGGAATCATCGCCTGAACAAAGGTAAATAAACCTGGAGATGAGGCATCATTTCCCGGCATTGCAGAAACACTGCTTTCTGTTTCAATAATGGTTTTACCTAAGGTTACCTTGGCATCATGCTGCATTTCAGAACCAGGTTCACCGAGATAACCAAACAATACGCCTAATAAGCTGGCAAGAATTAGACCTATAAACAAAAAAATCAGAATCTTGGTAATATGAGCTTTAGTCATCCCCGAAATAAATAAATTACCCAAGCCTGAAATCACCGCAGTGATTAACATAGGTAAGACTAGCATTTGTAAAAATTTTAGATAAAGACTACCGAAGGGTAATAATTCTGTTGCTAGTTCATTATTAAATATCCCTATTAATGCGCCAGCAATTACGCTGGCAAGGATTAACCAAGGGCTGAGTAGCAAAGATATCCTAATCATTTTAAACATATATCATTTCCGCCATTTCAAGGTAAAAAGTTTGCGGGTGCTTATTAGCGAGTTCTTAAGCGCAAACAGGATTACTTGTCAGTATATTTTTTTTGTAATTGTTTGAAAAAATTACCTTTAGATTTTTCTATATAAAGGTTTAACCAGTGCAACAATTGTTCGTCTTGTGATTGAACGGCAAAAGCTAAAGTATCATCGCTTTCTTTTAGAGAATGAGGTCGTAAATATAGGCTGTCTTCGGGGTATTTTTTAACCCAGTTCATCACTTCAGTCTCATCATATAAAAAAGCCATGATTTTAGACTGTTTTGTCGCATTGATACCTTCTGATGATTTTTTATAAACGATAATTTCGGCGAGTGGAAAATCTTTTTTGGCAAAATCGACATAAGAACTTCCTTCTATAACCCCAATGCGAATGCTTTTTTGATTTAACAACATTTTTATATTTTTAAAATCAGGGTGATTTTTATAAGTCGACAGTTTTAAACGATTAATCAACAGTGCTTGTTTAACTGACCAGTAAGGTTTAGAAAAACGAACGAACATTGCTCGCGCTAAAGTATCACTTAATAAGCTGATAGCTATATCGGCTTTTTTCTCAAACACATATTGTACGATTTCATCATAGGTTTTAGGTTCGCGGTTAAAAACAACCTCGACACCTAGTTTTTTGGCAATATCACGCGCTATATCAACATCAATGCCAACAAATTCTTTATTTTTATTCTGCATCGCAAAAGGTGGCACATCCTCAAAATACATGGCAACCACTAATTTTCCACTGTCTTTAATACGCTGCATATCAGCAGATATGGAGGGTACATCATCGGCATAGCTTGAAAATGAAAACGTTAAAATACTGAACCACAGTAAAAAAAACTTAATTATGCGTCCTAAATTCATTGTTTTTCCTATTGATTACAGCGGATTAAAATTTGAATGAGGCATAGAACATGCCTTGAATCCATGTTTTATTGGTAGTTATATCCGTCGTGAAAAATTCTTTTGCTCCGTCTCCAGGCATAAAAGCCGCGAATGCTCCGCTAAGTAATAAATATTCGTTTACTTGCCAATCAGCTATCAAGTTAAACTCATCCCCATAATGACTGTTTGAAATTTCAGTATTATCAAA
>WTBX01000312.1 GCA_013138855.1 Methylococcaceae bacterium | reverse complement strand
TTTCTAATTTATGCCAGCAGAAAGTGCATTTTTCCATGACTTTCTTTTTCTTTCTATGTAGCGGATGACGATTTTCATCGGCAATTTCTTCATAAGGGGTTTTAAACTGCTGATACAAGCTTTGCGGTTCTTGTTCATTAAATTGCGGCACTGCATAAGGACAAACGGCGGCGCAGTATTCACAGCCGATACATTTGTCATAATCAATCAATACCACGCCATATTCATTTTTAGTAATGGCATGAACCTCAATTTCATCACACACTTTTTGACACGGCGCATCTTCACAGTGCATACAGGCAACGGTGCTGAATATGGTGCGTACATTGGGATAACTGCCATTTTCGTATTCCACCATTTCATTCCACGGTGAATCTGGGGTGTAATGGTTTTCCATGTGACAGGCGGCAATGCAAGCCCGACATCCCATGCAGCGTTCCATATCTATAACCCGAACTAATTTACTCATGGTGTCCCCCCTTAAGCTTTATAAAGCTTACATTTTGAATCGTTAAAACTTTCCATGCCCGATACTACGTCTGAGTGATTTTCCAGAATCGAATTAACCCACATGCCTTTTTTAGCATACTCAGGAAAATCTAAACTTTGTTGTCCGTAATGATAAGAAATTGCAATGGTGTCAGGTCGTATGCCTTCAATCACTTTGGCTTTGCCTTTTAATTTTCCCACGCGTGTTTCTACGATTACTTCTGAGCTGTTATCTATACCCAATTTTTTTGCAGACTGGCTGTTAATCAGCACATAATTTTCCTGCACGTCCGCGCCCAAAGCATTAAGAATTGGATTTAAAGCAGTATTGCCCGATTGATTACGAAACATACGTTTATAAGTAATTAAATAAAACGGATGTTTAAGGGCTACTCGATGAGGAACTGGAAAACCGTGTTCTTTTTTCGGTAACGGTGATAAAGCAAGTTTATATTGACCCATATTAATATCACGCAAATGATATTTTTCTTTTTGCTGTTTTACATTTTCCAAAGTATGTACTAACTGCTCGACATAAAAATTCATTTTCGGTTTACCAGCCCCTTTAAATTTTGCCTCCACACCCGATAAATAAACTTTTTTGGTCTCTAAATGTTTGCCAACAAAAGCTTTTGCTTTAGCAACGGAAAAACTTTTACCTTTTGTTTTTTCCTGCCAAATATGACTGACCGCCTGTTCTGCACTGTAATCTTGTCCTGTTTTTAACGGATATTTTTTTAAACCCCAGTTTTTATTAATGCCTTTCACATAATCATCAAGAATGCCCACACGTTTTGCCAGTTCCCATAAAATTGAATAGGCATCATGTGGAATTTGATAAGCATTAGTGACAGGCTGGCGAATTGCCGTATGTTTGCTGTGCGGTGTGTAGCGAGTTGGAGACAAATGCCACGATTCCAGATAGCTTAAATCAGGCAAAACAATATCCGCCATTTGCGCGGTTTCCGTCATCACCAATTCAATCACCACGTTATAGGTTTTTTCTAAGGATTCAAATTGTTTAACCGCATCAGAAGTTGAAAATGGACGGTTAGTTGCATAAAAAATCTGCATTTCTGGGGTGTATTCCAAACCGTATTTCTTTGGATTCATCACCGTCTGTGCGACTTGTTGAGCAACATTATGAGTTGCATGAGGAAAAAAGACACTCTCTTGCAAGTCCACGCGCTGCGGTGGATATTCAGCTTTAGAAGGCTCAAAATATTGTGGTTTTTTATAAACGCTGTGTAAATTAATTCCACCTACGGCATCAATACTACCAATTAACATTTGTAAAATTAAGCCTGCTCGCCAATTTTGCACGCCGAATTCTTTTGCACTCAACCCCCTAAAAGTATGAATCGCAACAGGTCGATAACGTAATTTATGCCCATCAACTATCACAGTCGCGCCAATTTTTGCATGTTTTGTTATTTCTGCGGCTAACCAGAGGATTTTTTTCTCAGGAACGCCTGTGGTTTCTGAAACATAAGCAGGGGTTAAATCTTTTAAACTGTCCTTAAATACTTGAAACGAAGTTTTGTAAGCCTTGCCATTAACGGTATAAGAGCCTTTAAGCGCAGGCGTTACTCCTTCGGTAAATGGTTTGGCTGATTTGGATTTTTCATCCCAGACTAAAAGTTCACCTTTAGCATCTTTTAATACAAATTCATCCGCACCAACCAAAGCAGTTGCATTGGTCGTTGAAGTTAAAAATTCTTCATCAATAGTATTTTGTTCAATTAATAATTTTGCCAAACCTAAAATTAAAATCACATCTCTGGCAGGGCGTATTGGTATCCACTCATCGGCTTTAGAGGCAGTGCTAGAAAGGCGCGGTTCTATCACCACAATTTTCATGCCGCGTTCTTTAGCATCCGTAGTTGCATGATCTAACCAACGCGCAAACTGTTCTGCTTCAAAATAATTACCACCAAAATTTAATAATAAGTTGCAGTTATCAACATCGGGCAAAAATCCGTGATAACCCCAAGTTAGCTCATCGGCAACATGGCGAGCGGCTTCACAGGTCGTGGTTCTATGGACTAGATTCGGTGTACCAAAGGCTTTGGCAAAGGCTTTAGGAAATTTATCACCGATTAAATATTTACCATGTCCATGTTGCCAGATAAGTTTGCGTGGGTCATCGGCGCGAATTTTTTTTAATTTATCGCTAATCGTTTTAAAAGCTTCATCCCATGAAATCTCAATCCATTTCGGGTCTTGGTCTAGCCCTTTTTTAGGATTAGTACGCTTTAGAGGTTTTTTAATTCGATAGGGGTTATAAGTATTAAAAACGCCTGACACCCCTTTAGGACAGATACCGACATTATAATAAGGTGCGCGTTCAGGGTCGGGATAAATGGCGCGAATCACGTCGTTTTCCATCTGCACATTAATTCCGCAAAAATTAACGCAATGGGCGCAAGTAGATTTTAAATAGCGAATCTTCGCCTTACTTGCTCCTGTTTTCTTTGATTTTTCAGCTACCGCTGCAATCACCGATAACGGCGTGACTAATTTGACCGCCGCTAATAAAGTGGTGCTGGTTTTAATAAATTCCCGTCGAGTAAATGACATACTGCCTCCTATTTGCTAGTTGGTTGTTGCCAGACACCCGCACGGCGTAGAAAATCAGGACGCGCCTTAACGGGTTGATGGACTAAATTATAATGACAAGCGATGCAGGTTTGATTATTGCGCAAAGCTAATTCGTGCTGTCTTGCACCGCGCTCACGTCTGGGTTTTAAAGCCTCGCGTTTAT
>WTBX01000300.1 GCA_013138855.1 Methylococcaceae bacterium | reverse complement strand
TCCTTATGAAATTTGCGGGCGTAAAATTCATGAATTGATTAAAAAGCCTGATATGACCAATATTTTAGATCATACCGTTTTTGGGCGGCATGATTTAAATATGGCGGAAATTGAAATTCCAAAAGGGTGTTATTTAGAAGGTAGTTATGTCTGTGATTTAAACCTTAACGAAAAGCATAACTTAATTTTAATTGGTATCGTCGATAAAGAACTTGGTGAAGAGCTGCATTTTTCAATTGGTGAAAAGCAGCATAAAATTGATGCAACCGATATTTTGGTTGTAATGGGCCCGTCACGGGAAATTAAAGCGTTTAAAAAAGAAGTAAATAATGTTTGAGATTATAAAATTTAATCCTAGAATTTGGTTTTTCCTAGGGTTTATCAGTTGTTTTTTAATGTTGTCTACAGGGGCATTTTTTCAATTCATCATGGAATTAGAACCCTGTCCTTTATGTATTTCGCAACGTATCGCTATTTTAATATTAGGAATTGTATTTTTAATGGGTGCGATTCATAACCCTTTAGAAAAAGGCATCAAAATTTATGCTATTTTAGGAATGATTGCCGCCTTAGCGGGGGGAGGTATTTCAATACGTCATGTATGGATACAAAACTTACCCCCTGATGAAGTGCCAGAATGCGGGCCTGGTTTGGGATATATTTTTGAAAACTTTCCTATCATTGAAACGCTTAAATTAATGCTGAATGGAACGGGAGAATGTGCGGATGTGTTGTGGTCGTTTTTAGGGTTGAGTATTCCTGCGTGGACGTTAGTGGCTTTTTTGTTTTTGGGAATAATGAGTTTAGTGCAGATTTGGAATAAGCCTTTAAATGGCTGAATTTTGGAGAGTCGTCTTCCAGACGATTCCTAATGCCACCGTTTTAAAATAATTCACGCTAGACTGGCGGCTACCTGAAAGACGTAGTCTTTTGGGTAGCTGCCAGTCCCCATTTAAATACATAACTATAAGCGTGGGGACTGGCAGCAAACCAAAGGGCTTCGCCCTTCAGTTTGCCGCCAGTCTTTAATCGTACAAGTACAAAACATGTTTTGTACTCCAGTTTTAAATCTTAACGGGTATTTTTAATAATTGTTTACGAATATGTTCTGCCTTATATTCATCCTTCAACCAAAGGCGAATTTTCAACGCTTTATTCCATTGTTCACGCGCTTTAGACAAATTATTTTTTAGTTGCGCAATCTCAGCTAATTGTTCTAAACAATCAGCTATCGCTCTGCGACTCGCTTGTTTTTTATAATAATTTAAAGCGGTATTTAATAAGATTTCTGCTTGATTATAATCCTCTTCTTTAACGGCATAATGAGCAAGAATACGATTTAAAACCATTTGCTGCTTTATATTTTTAAGCTCTAATTTTGCTAATGCCTGTTGAAATTTATTCAACCATAGCGTTTCGGTTGCCCTTGAATTTAAGGCTTCTAAACGTGCCATTGTCGCCAGTAATTTCAAACTAAAAGGTGGCTGCTCCAATAACGGTTTAATAGTATCTAATGCATTTGCATAGTCTTGTTGTGCAAAATAAAACTTCGTCTGTAAAAAAATTAATCGTTGAGTTAATGACGCAGCTAACAAGCCTTTAGTCGATTGCTGTTTTAGGTTTTCTATTTGAGTTTTAGCGGCTTTAAAATCACTGTAAGCCAGTGCTGTATTCGCAAGATTCAATCGCGCTTTAATAACACCGTGTTCATCATCGACACTTTCATAAAAAGTCATCGCTCGATTAAAATGCTGAATCGCTACTGGATAACGGTCTTCCTTATAAGCATTAATCCCACTCTGTAATAAACTATCCGCATTAATATAAACATCAGGACGTAAATCAGGGCTATTCGTACAGGCTATAAGCGTTATTAAGCTTAAAAAGACTAAAATAGTTTTAATCATCTAAACCCTCGTCGATTAATAACTTTTCATTAGCTGGTTTTATTGTTGAAGAAAGCGGCCAGACTTTTTGAAGTCCTTTTAAAGTTTGATTGGAATTATCTAAAACTTCTTGAGTACTATTCATTAATGCGGGGAGTTGTTTTATTTCATTATCTAAGCGTTTAATAGATTGACGCAAATCAACAATCATTTTTTCAGATTCTAAACTAAGTTTATTTACATTTTTGAGTATGGGCTTGGTTTCATTAACTCGGTTAGCAATCCCTTTAATTGTTTTTTCTAGCATTAATAAAGAACTGTTGACGCTTTCTTCTTGACGCTTATCATACAAAATTCGCCCTAAGGAACCTTGCCCTTTATTTACGTGGTCACTAAGGTCTCGCACATTAGACATTAAGGCTTTAACATCCTGCGTGGTGGTTTTAACCGCTTCGGGGTCTATGGCATTGATGATTTTTGATAAATCGCTAATGAGTGATTCCATATTTTTAATCACAGGAGTAATCCCCGCAATTAAGTCATCGGTGGTAACAGGTTCTTCAACAGTAATCGTGGCTCCATCGGGTAGCTCTGACAACTCTGGTGTGCCTGCCTTAATAATAATCATTGCATTCCCGACTAAGGATAATTTATTTAATTCTCCTGTAGAGTCCGCACGTAATAATTTTTGAAATTCCTTATAGATAAAAAAAGTAATATGTACTCTATTATTTTTTGCGATTTTTATTGAAGTCACCTTACCTACATCAATCCCTGAAATATTGATAATCGTTTCGGTGGAAATGCCCTGTGCATTTTTCATAAAAGTTTGGTAATGCACGACATCATCAAACAGTTTCGAGGTTTTAACTTTTGCTACAAATAACCCTAAGACGGCAACAAGGGCAATCACCACAAACGTTCCCACCAGTCTGTCTTTGGCGGTGTAACTTAGGCTGTGGGTATAATGAACTTTTGATGATTTCATGATGAGTCTGTCTAAAATCTTAATTTATTACGTTGTTTGTGGAAGTAAAACCGATCCCAATCATTAAAGAAATGAAATCCAGAAGAGCTTTGAAGAATAATTTTATCGGCATAGTTTTCAACAAAACCTAAATTGGGATTACTGGCAATCACGGTGATATTTTTTTGGTCTACCAGTGAATATAAATAATCTTCAATCATTCGGGTTTCTGCAAACTCTAAGCCTGCAAAAGGGTTTTCGATAAATAATAATTTAGGCTCTAAAATAATCGCTCTGGCAATCAATAAATGACGTTTTTGTACCACCGTCATAAAATCAGGCAAGACTTTATGATTTGCACCGTAGCTAAGTTCATCTAATAACGCTTGAGCCTGCTTCTCTATCTGCTGTTTAGTGCCTAGCTGATGATAAAGTGCAGGTAATTTAACATTTTCTAAGCCATTTAAAACGGATAATAAAGCACTGTCATGACTTAAGTAAGCGATAGCAGGAAAATGCTTTGCTATTTGAGTAGATTTTTCACAATTAAAATACTCAACCTCTCCCGATTGAGGCGAACTCAGCCCTGCAAGCATTTGCATATAAATATTAGAAATATTGAAACGCTGCCCTAAAAAGCAAATTAAATTTGTTGATTTAAGGGAGTAATTTAAAGCGGGTAGACCGTGAATATCATCAGTTTCAGGAATCGCTTGTGTCGCAACGATAAGGTTTTCCGACTCACTCATAATATAAATAAAGCATTAAGCAAAAAAATCATAACTAAGCTATGCACAATAGCTTGCTGAGTTTCTCGTGGTACTTCTGTCACCGATACTTGAACACGTAGACCATGAAAACAAGCATTTGCACCAATAATAAGCCCAAAGAATATGTTTTTCACTAGAAAGGCGACTAATTCTAAAGGGGCTATAGATTCAATTAAGATAAAGAAATATTTAAAGTTAGACGCTGATTCTAAAAAGACTGAAAAGAAAATCCCTAATACCAGTGAAAGTGTCGAAAAATAAACGGCCAGTGCGGTTTGAGAAATGCTAATGCCTAATAAGCGTGGAAATACTAGATAAACCATCACATCAACACCTAATAATTCTAAGCTTCTAATTTCCTTATTTATCTTCATATTCCCCAAATCTACCGCGACGGCGGAGCCTGAACGGCAAATAAGAATAATGGCGGTTAATAAAGGGCTTAGTTCAAAAGCAACAAAGTGAATCAATAGATTAATCACTTCTTTTTCTGAACCGAATGTTTGAAAAGTAATGATTAATTGAGCGGTGACACTAAATGCAACAGTGATACTCATCACTAGTAATGTTGGGATTAAAGAATCAACCCCACTGAAAATAATTTGAGTAACGATAGAATTTCTAATGACACCATTATGTTCATCTTTGTGGATAAAAGAGAACCCGCGTCGAATAGCTGTCGTCGTAAAAAAAATGAGTTCTAGCGTAGTGCTAATACTTTGGCGAGCAATCCGTCCTAGCACGTCAATGAATTGCAAGCAGATTATTTTAAACATGGGTTGAACGTTGATTCTCTGCCTATGGGTAAAAAAAACGCGACTTTTAAAGTCGCGTTATATGATGCTAAGGAATGAAACACAATAATACCTGAAACTTAAAATATATTTTCACCATGAAGAACATGAAGCTCATGAAGATAAATCATTAAAACTTCATGCGCTTCATGGTTTATAAACTTTATTACGTTGACGATATAGTTTTGGAAGCTATTAAAATCACATTTCTAAAAAGCATTGAAGTCAACTAACAGTTTACTCCTCAGCAACCCATTCTTGTAATGCGGCTACAATTTCCTTGGCTTGTTTAGCACTCGAAATATTAAATTTAGATTTTGGTTTATATTCACCATCTCTTTTTTGATAACGACGAATAGTGTATTTATCCGCACTGTATTCTTCTTTTGCGCGGTTCCAGTCTTGATAACGATAAATAACGGTTGCCCATGCGCCTTTGGTTAAAACTTTTTTATCGAGTTCTTTGACGGTTTCGATGCCGCCGTCTTCATAGCTTACTGTAAGTTCGTCTACTGTTTCTGCCATAATTATTACCTATTTTGTGTATTGCTTTAAATGCTGTCGATTTCGACTAAAGAATGTCTGTATCTACTTTAAATTTCAGTTTTTGGAAACGCGACTTCTAGTCGCGCACGAGTCATAATTACTCAAACTGTCGAGAGATCACACGCTGCGCAACTAAAGTCGCGTCTCCTTTATTATAATTTTTCCTTGTTGCTATTTATTTAAAATACTCCAGTACATGAGGAGTAATAAAGCAATTATCAAGCAATGGCGCATTTGCATCAATCATTCTCTTCATTTATTTACAGATGTTACGTAAAAGTTGTAAATAACCAAATAATAAGCAGCAAATATTTCCGAACTGTACGATTAAAAGACTGGCGGCAAGCTGAAGGGCAAAGCCCTTTGGTTTGCTGCCAGTCCCCATGTTCATATTTATATAGCTGATGTTACGCAGAGGAGTGAAAAAAAAGTTTTTTCAGGTTTGAAATATAAAGACGGAGTCCAATAGCTTTAGCTGTTGGCGAGTTTTGAAAACTGCTAAAGCAGGCAGCTTCAAGAAAGTTTAGCTCTGCCGCGTCACGCCAATAGCTAAAGCTATTGGACTCCAACATAAGCCAATGTTTTGATTTGGACTCCGCCTTTATATTCTAAACATTAAAGTATTTGAAAACGTGAAAAAACTTGTTTTTTTCACTCCTCTGCGAACATCAGTGTTTAAATTAATAACAAACCAACTAGTTTGTCTTCAAAGTTCAGAAGTCTATGTGGTTTGTTCCTTTAAACATAAAGAAATCTTCTAAAATTGCACTCGCTGCAAACATTGAAATGCTAATGAATAACATCGTGCCACTTAATCCAATTACCGAGTAGATCATTAAAATGAAAATAACGATAGCTAGTAAGGTGATAAACGCTACCACTATTGAGTGAAAACTAATCATTGTAATCTCCTTGCTTATTGAATTCTTAACAAACCAACCCGTCTGTTTGATAAAAAGAATAGCACAGACCAACTAGTTTGTCTATAATAGCTTTAAACTCATGGGAGAAAAATTATGGCTACTTTACGAAACCCAGAAAACACCCGTTTACGCATTCTTAACGCGGCTTTTGAAGAAATACATAAGCACGGTTTTCAAGGCATGAGAATTGATGCGGTCTTGAAAAAAACTAATTTAAAAAAAGGTGCGCTATACCATCACTTCCCTAGCAAACAAGCTTTGGGTTATGCGGTATTTGAGGAAATCATTGAGAAAACAATTATCGAGCTATGGATTAATCCCTTAAAGAATTATGATAATCCGATTGAAGGTTTTAAGGCGGTGTTTATTGAGGCGGGTCAATCTTGGGATGATGAGTTTTTTAAGCAAGGTTGTCCCTTGAATAATTTATCCCAAGAAATGACTCCGATTGATGAGGGTTTTAGACAGCGTATCCAAGCTTTTTTTAATTTATGGCGCGATGCTATTGCTAATGAACTGAGTCGTGGACAACAACAAGGGCTGATTAAAAAAGAGATTGATGTTACAGAAGTGGCGCGGTTTATTATTACTGCTTCTGAAGGCGCACATGCACAAGCTAAAATTGCACAAAATAAACAGGAGTATTTTAGCTGTGGCAAACAATTAGCTATTTATTTGGATACACTTTTGGCTTAACCGCTCACTTTTCGACAAGACTCAGGGCGAATGGTTAAGCCTTATGCTTACTTTATTTTCAACATGAAAAACATGTTTTAATTTGTTGAATTTATAGATTTTGAAAATGTTTTTAGGTCTCGTGCGCGACTAAAAGTCGCGCCTCCCCTTATAGATTAACGACGTTTCCTAGAAGATTTTTTCTTTCCTGACGCTTTTTTAGCGGCTTTTTGTTCTCTAATAATTTCAAGTTCTGCCATTTCAACTTCAATCATTTCAGGGGTTTCATAACTAATCGCCCCTAAAGTCCCCGCACGTAATTCGGCTAATAAAATTTTCGCCGTTTTATCTAAGTCGATTTGCTTGCCTGCGCGTAAACAGCCCCGTCTTTTACCAATCGCGTCCATCAATTCAGCTTCATTTTTAGGCAATGACTCTAATTGATAACGCTCCATGACTGCTTCTGGATAGGCTTCTAATAAATATTCAGCCGCAAAGAAAGCCACATCATCATGCTTTAAAGCCGTATCTTTAATCGCGCCTGTTGTTGCCAAACGATAACCGCTGTTTTTATTTTCCACATTCGGCCACATCATTCCAGGTGTATCGAAGAGGACGACTCCATTTTTTAAATCAATACGCTGCTGCATTTTAGTCACCGCAGGTTCATTACCTGTTTTTGCAATGGTGCGCCCTGCTAATAAATTAATGAGTGTTGATTTTCCCACATTAGGAATCCCCATAATTAAGACATTAATCGTTTTATCTGCACGTTTATGGGGTAACATTTTTCGACAGAGGTTAGGGATTTGCTGGGCTTTTTCTGGCTGAAAACTACTGATCGCTAAGGTTTTAACATCACGTTGCTGTTCAAAATATTGTTGCCAGCGTTGAGTGATGCTTTCATCGGCTAAATCGCTTTTACTAAGTAATTTTATACAGGGTTTATCGCCGCGTAATTCCGCGAGTTTTGGGTTTTCGCTGCTAAAAGGCAGACGTGCATCAATAATTTCGATGATTAAATCTATATTAGCGAGCGTTTTTTTTATTTCTTTCCCAGCCTTGTACATGTGACCGGGATACCATTGGATTTGCATTGTTTTATGAGGGTAGAAGCTAGATTATGGAGGGTAGATAAATGCCTGACATCAGAAAGGTGTCTGATATTTTTTGCATTGATTATCTCGTATTTAGAGGGAAACCGTTTACTTTAATTTAAAAATGAAAAAGTAGATTCAAGTATTGCTTATTGATTTGTCCATAAACATTGATCGCCACTCGCCTTATTAATCGCTTCAAGGCGTTCCAAATGTTCTGACTGTTCAATATTTGAGCTAGCGATAACCTTTAAACGCGCTCTATCACTAGAAATACGTTGAATGACTTGCTCAACGCCAGTACCGTCACGCTCATCATTAAGTAATGATGACTGTCCCCCAGTCATTAATAAATAAACATCGGCAAGGATTTCAGAATCGAGTAACGCGCCGTGTAAATCTCGATGGCTATTATCTATCCCATAGCGTTTACAAAGTGCATCTAGCGTATTACGTTGACCAGGATGTTTTTTTCTCGCGTAAGTCAGGCTATCAAATACGGTACTATAATCTTCCACTTTGCCTAGCTTGCGATTTAATAATGCATATTCATTATTCAAAAAGCCAATATCAAACGGTGCATTATGAATAATTAGCTGTGCGCCTTTGGTAAACGCTATAAAATCATCGACTATCGTAGAAAACAGCGGTTTATCATCTAAAAATTCATTCGTAATTCCGTGAACTTCTATCGCCTCTTTATCAATTAAACGTTGAGGGTTGATGTAAACTTGAAAATGATTACCTGTTAAGCGGCGATTAACTAGCTCTACACAACCAATTTCAATGATTCTATGCCCTTCTTTAGGGTTAAGACCTGTGGTTTCTGTGTCTAAAACAATTTGTCTGGAATGGCTTTTGCTCATTTTTTAAGGCGAGTTTGATAAAATTTAGAGGCACGAGGTCAGTCGTGTAGGTAATGAAAGGTATTACGTTATTTGAAGATTTACAGCTAAAATTTTGTTTAATTTTTCATGATAAATAGTCTTTTAAGAATTGCCTAGCTAAATCTATGCAAATTAATAAATATAGTTTTATAGAACCTAGTAAAATAGTAGGATATTGCCTTGACGAAAGTAATTAAAAACAGTAGGCTGGGCAGCTTTTTATAAAAATTGCAGAATAACTTCGGTCTTGTTTACAGGATGTTAAACAAGGTAGTTAATCCCAGTGTACAGGTTGATTTGAGGGTATTGGTATGGAACTCAGTGGTGGGCAGATAGTTGTCCAGTGTCTAAAAGACGAAGGCGTAGAATTTCTTTTTGGTTATCCTGGTGGCGCAGTATTGCATTTATATGATGCACTGTTTCATCAAGACGATGTCAAACATATTTTAGTACGGCACGAGCAGGCGGCAACTCATGCGGCTGATGCTTATGCGCGAGTCACAGGTAAGCCAGGT
>WTBX01000065.1 GCA_013138855.1 Methylococcaceae bacterium | reverse complement strand
TATTTACATTACACCAGTAATGAAACCATTCACGGAGTTGAATTTCAAGAAATCCCAGATTCAAAAGGACTACCTTTAGTCTGTGATATGTCCTCAAATATTTTATCGCGTCCTGTTGATGTCAGTCGTTATGGCATTATTTACGCAGGGTCTCAAAAAAATATGGGACCTAGTGGCGTAACGGTTGTCATCGTGCGTGATGATTTAATTGGCGAAGTCGATCCAAAACTGCCAGATGTATTTGATTATGCCAAACAGGCTAAAAATGACTCCATGCTAAATACGCCAGCGACTTATAACTGGTATTTAGTCGGTTTAATGTTGAAATGGGTTAAGGCGCAAGGCGGTCTTGAAGCGATGGAAGCACATAATATTGCTCAAGCGACGAGACTCTATAACGCAGTTGATAATTCTAGCCTTTATTCTAATCCTGTAGCAAAAGCTTATCGCTCACGGATGAATATTCCCTTTGTATTAAGTGATGATTCATTAGATAAAGCATTCTTAGCAGGAGCTTCGGAAAACGGTTTATTATCCTTAAAAGGACACCGTTCGGTAGGTGGAATGCGTGCAAGCATCTATAATGCGATGACCGATGCTGGAGTCGATGCTTTAATCGACTTTATGGCAGACTTTGAAAAAACTTCTTAATCCAAAACCATTATGACCGAAAAGCCAGCCGCAGACTTTATTCCCTTACCTAAGCTACGCGAACAAATTGACAGTATTGATAAACAGGTTTTAGAGCTATTAAATCAACGTGCTGAATGCGCGATGGAAGTGGCTAAAACCAAAATAGCGCAAGGCGAAGAAGCAACTTTTTATCGCCCTGATCGTGAAGCGTTAGTTTTGCGTAGAATTAGAGAATTAAACCCCGGCCCTTTAAGCGGGGATACAACGGTACGATTTTTTAGAGAAATCATGTCTGCGTGTTTGGCAATGGAAAAACCTTTAGAAGTCGCCTTTTTAGGCCCTGAAGGGACGTTTACTCAACAAGCGGCATTTAAACACTTCGGTCATGCAGCGCACACCGTTCCTGTGGCGACGATTCATGAAATTTTCACCAGTGTTGAAATTGACCATTGTCAATTTGGCGTTGTCCCTGTTGAAAATTCCACAGAAGGCGTGATTGCGCATACTTTAGACCGATTTTTAGGCTCTACTTTGCAAATTTGCGGCGAAGTTGAAATCAGAGTCCACCAAAATTTGATGGGTAATGTGGCGGATTTATCGCAAATTAAAGAAGTGTTCTCGCATCAACAATCTTTGGCGCAATGTAGACAATGGCTAGATGCTAATTTACCCAATGCCGAACGTACCGCCGTCAGTAGTAATGCAGAAGCGGCACGTTTAGCTAAACAAAGCCCTGATAAAGCAGCAATTGCAGGGAAAGTGGCCGCAGATTTATATGAAATTAATATTTTAGAAAAAAATATTGAAGATGAGTCTAACAATACCACTCGTTTTATTATTATCGGCAAACAACAACCTGAGTCTACAGGCTTAGATAAAACGACCTTGGTGATTTCAACAGGTAATCAATCTGGGGCATTGCATAAGATTTTACAACCGTTTGCAGAACACGGGCTTAGCATGACTCATATCGAGTCACGCCCCTCGCGCCAAGGTTTGTGGGATTATGTGTTTTTTATAGATATAGATGGTCACAAGGATGATGATGATGTTGCTAAAGCCTTAGTCAGCTTAAAAAACAATGTCACCATGTTAAATATCTTAGGTTCATACCCAAAAGCGGTCATTTAAAATAGAAATCATAATTGCCTTAACCGCTCATTTTTTAATAAATTCAAAATGAGCGGTTAAAACTCTTCTACATATTCAATATTTCAGCAATACTCTCTACCTCAGTTGAAGCATTCATTGCTTTAAGAATAGTTTCAGCTTGTACGATTAAAAGTTAGATTTCTCGTAGCAAAGTAATTATTAGCTACTTGGAGCCGTGATCTTTAGTCGCGGAACACCTGCAATGAGAATACGTTTTTTGTAAGTTGAAGCGTATTATTAACGCTTTCCGCACTAAAGATCGCGGTTCCGACACCTATTTAATTTGATTTGAAAATCTAATCGTACAGGTCGAATAATTTCCTCTAAAACCCCTGCCATCCTGTTATTTTTCTGTTCACCCTTAATTTCTAAATTTGTAGCTGCCAAGACTAATCTTGAGAAAATTAGTGGGTTTATCTATATACTTTGTAATTTTAATTGCTTGATTTTATACTTTAAAAAATTACTTTGGCTATTTGATGAAGGTATTGATAATAATTAACAGTAGAAGTCTGGTATGACTGGTAAATATAAAAACAGAATAAAAAAATTAAGAACGCTTTTACTAACGACGCTGCCATTTTTGGTATTGCTCTTAGGGTTAGGGATAACGTCTTTGTTTTGGTATTCGGCTGTTACTTATGCTCAACAAAATTTACAAGATGACTTTGATATTCACATTAAAGGGGTAGAAACTCGCATAGCAGATCATTTTCTTGTTTATTCAGAGCTTTTACACAGCACTAGAGGCTTATTTTCCGCCTTAAAATCAGTAAAGCGTGATGAATTTAAAGCATTCATCAATGCAGTAGGAATGCAAAAGTTTTATCCTAGTATTCAAAGCTTAGGTTTTTCGCTAGTGATTCCCCTTGCCGAAAAACAAAAGCACCTTGCTACGGTTCAAAGCGAAGGTTTTCCTAATTACAACATTCACCCAGAAGGCGAAAGGAAAATATTAACGTCTATTGTGTATTTAAAATCATTTTCCGAACAAAATTCACATGCTTTTGGTTATGACATGTATTCAGAGGAAATATACCGTCAAGCCATGAAAAAGGCGTGTGATACCAATGAAACGGCTTTGTCAGGAAAAGTTGAATCGCTACCAGAAAGCAATAAAGGAATACAAACAGACTCTATAATGTATTTGCCCATTTATCGCCCTAAAACAGATATAAGCACACGAGAGCAGCGTCGTACTAATCTCCTCGGGTGGATTTATGTTGCGTTTAGAACCAAAGATTTTATCAACAATACGTTTAACAATTTTGATGAAGTTGACATTGATATTTATGATGGAAAATCCACATCACCCCTTTCTGCTTTATTTCTTAGTTCTTCGAAAACCAAAAAAAATCACGCACCATTGTTTAAAACCGTTAAAACATTGACGATAGTGGGACACCATTGGACCGTTAATTTTTATTCAACGCCCGCATTTGAAGCAAAACTTAATTTAGAACGCGCCTATTTTATTGTGGCGATAGGAATAGGTTGCAGCATTGTGTTGTGTCTTGTGGTTTGGCTGTTTGTCCATGAACGTAAAAGAGCTTCGCATCTGGCTGACATGAATGATCAATTTTTAGCGGCTAAAAATCAACTGCAAGCAACCTTGGATGCCATTCCTGATTTATTGTTTGAAATTGATGCAGAAGGTTATTTTTACAATTATCACACACCACATAATCGAGCCTTGGCAATACCCTTAGAAGAATTTTTAGGTAAAAAAATAAGCGACGTATTACCGCCAGATGCCGCTAAAACCATGAAGCAAGCATTGAGTGATGCTCAACAGAACAAAATATCGGTAGGAAAGCAATTTACTTTAAATCTTAATCAAGAAAAACATTGGTTTGAGTTATCGGTAGCAATAAAGTCACCAGAAAAACTACTCAACCCAAGCTTTGTTGTGTTATCGCGTGACATCACCGAACGCAAACGAAGAGAAGAAGCGTTAGCAGAGTCGCAAAAACTATTTAGAACAATCATTGATACCACGCCAATGCGAATTTTCTGGAAGGATTCCAACTTATGTTATCTTGGCGGTAATAAAGCTTTTGCCGAGGAAGTAGGCGTGAGCAATTCCGATGAACTTGTTGGTAAAAACGATTATCAAATAGCTTTCTCGGAACATGCAGAACTCTATCAAGCCGATGATCGTGCTGTTCTTGAGTCTGGTGTCGCTAAACTTTCCTATGATCAACCTTTTATTCATAAGGGCAAGACAAGATGGAGTCGTATTTCCAAAGTCCCGCTTAAAAATCAGGCTAATGAAATAATTGGACTGCTGGGGATTTATGACGATGTAACGAAACGCAAACAAAGAAGAGCTAAACTAGAGGTTGCCGCCACGGTTTTTGAATCTAAAGAGGCGATGCTGGTTACCAATGCTGATTCGATTATTATTGATGTTAATCAAGCCTTCACTCGTCTTACAGGCTATAGTCATGCTGAGATTGTTGGCAAACATCCAAGTATGCTACGTTCAGATCGTCAAGATGAAGCCTTTTATGACAAATTACGTGAAGACCTTCTGAACAATAACCTGTGGCAAGGCGAAATATGGAATAAGCGTAAAAATGGTGACGTTTATCCCGAATGGCTGACGATTACCGTTGTGAAAAATAAAAATGATGAGATTACTCATCATGTAGCGACGATGATGGATATTACTGAGCGCAAATTAGCCGAAGAAGACATGAAGACGGCTAAGTTAAATGCCATTCAAGCGAATAAGGCTAAAAGTGATTTTTTAGCGAATATGAGTCATGAGTTACGCACACCCATGACGGCAATCTTGGGTTTTGGACAATTATTAGAGATTGATGACCAAGAAAATTTAACTCAAGAGCAAAAAGAGTTCATCCAAGAGATTCTTAAAGCTGGAAATCACTTGTTGAGTTTAATTAACGAAGTGCTGGATTTAAGTGCGATAGAAGCGGGTAAACTCAAAGTATCAATGGAAACGATTAAATTTAGTACGCTTCTCAATGAATGTATTGCCTTAAGCATTCCTTCGGCAGAGCAGCAGCAAATTAGTATTTTCAATAGCATGAATTCAAAATTGGAATATTATTTATATGCTGATAATATTCGTTTAAAACAAGTGCTGCTCAACCTATTATCCAATGCTATTAAATACAATCGTAAACAAGGCAATATTACCTTAACAGCAAAGCAAGTTGATAATGAACGACTAAGGATATTAGTGACTGATACAGGAGAAGGATTAACTGAAGATCAGCAACAAAAACTATTTCAAGCCTTTGAGCGGTTAAATGCCGAATGGAATGGAGTTCAGGGAACAGGTATTGGCTTGGTCATTAGTAAGCAGTTAATCGAGTTGATGGGCGGGGAAATAGGTGTCACCAGCACTCTAGGTATTGGCAGCACTTTCTGGATTGAGCTTAAGCTAAGTGAGCAAGCCAAGAAGCCACTCTCCAATGAAACAACCTTAATCGAACTCGCAGATTTAAATGCTTTACCCAGTGACAACGTTTTAATATTGTATATTGAAGATAACCCTGCCATCTTAAAAGTCGTTGAACAATTAATAAATAGACGTGATTATATTGAGCTAATTAGCGCGTCTTCACCCTCATCGGGTTTAGATCTTGCCCAACTTCATCAACCCGATCTTATTTTGCTCGACATTAATTTACCCGAAATGGATGGTTATGAATTATTACGTCGCTTACGAACTTATGAGCACTTAAAAAATGTTCCCGCAGTGGCCATTAGTGCTAACGCTTCCTCAAGCGATATTAAAAAAGGCTTAGACGCTGGATTTATAGATTATTTGACTAAACCTATTAACGTTACAAAATTTTATAAAATAATAGATCGGCTATTGAACAAGAATGATTGAATATTAATGGCTCTTTAATATCTTCTGTGGAAACCGAGGTATTTTAATTACAGGACTGGCAGTCCTTACTTCTATATTTTCACGGGAAATATTAAAGAGCCATATTAATTTTACAGGCTCGTTTTTTATATTTTCGCACTTCGTTCTGAATAACAACCCTAGGATAAAAAAAATGATAACACTCTATCAATTTGCTCCAACGTGGGGTATTCCAAATCTGGGACAATTCAATGTCAAACTTGAAACTTACCTAAGAATGACGCATTTGGAATACAAAGTAATCGAAACATTGCCGTTAAAAGCCCCAAAAGGCAAATTACCTTATATCGAAGATGAGGGACAAAAAATATCGGATTCTCGTTTTATTATTGAGTATCTAAAAGAAAAATATGAAGATACTCTCGATAAAGATTTAACGGCGCAAGAACGCGCCATGATGACCGCAATGCAACGCTTGCTTGAAGAAAGCCTCTATTGGGTAGGCATGTATACACGCTGGCTATATACGGATGAAAACTGGCAAGTTAATAAACAAGCAATTTTTGGAGGAATGCCGCCCGTACTAAGAGATATAGCGGCATTGGTTTATAGACGCATGGTTATTAGTAAACAAATTTACGGTCAGGGAATGGGCAGGCGCACTGCGGATGAAATTTTCCATTTGGGAGAAGTTGATTTGAATGCACTTTCGGAGTTTCTAGGTGAAAAAGCGTATTTTATGGGCGATAAAGCCACCAGCTTAGATGCCAGTGCTTTTGGGTGTTTAATTAATATAATGCGTGTGCCAATAGAATCCCCTGTAAAGGATTACGCGTTAAGTTTAAGCAATTTATCAGCTTATTGTGACCGCATGATGGCTGAGTTTTATCCAGAATTAATGGGGTCAAAATGAAAAAAACAGAATTCACATTATATGCCTACAACTTTCGTTCCAGAGCAGAAAGAGTGTTATGGCTTTTAGAAGAGCTTCAACTTGATTACCAAGTTATTCGATTAAATCCCTTTAGTGAAGGTGTCAAGAATCCTGAGATTTTAAAAATAAACCCCCAAGGGAAAATGCCAACGCTTCTTCATAAAGATAAAGTCTTGACGGATTCGTTGGCAATTATGGAGTATTTAGTCAGCATTGGAAATAACCCCACCCTTATTCCTAGTAATCCCGACGATAACTATCGCTTTAGAAACTTTATTTATTATACGTTAACAGAAGTGGAAGCCTATCTTTGGGTTGCCGATCAAGCGATTAGACTCAACGCGATATATAGCTGGCCAGAAGGTACTCAGACTGAAGCGGTAAGCCGTGTACAGAAGAGTATTCCTCATCTTTATTCTTTTATCTCTGACGCTGATTTTTCTATGGGAGATAATTTCACCCTCGCAGATATTTATGCGCAGAGTATTTTTTCTTGGTCTATGAGTCTTGGGTTAAAACATCCTAGTCATGTCATGGATTATTTGAAACGTATTGAATCTCGACCTGCTTATCCTAAATCTATCATTTAAAAACCAAAATGAATTGTCCACGAAAATACGAAAGGCCTAACAAATTAAAGGGAGTTCAATAGCTTTAGAAACTATGAAAGTATTTCGAAATTAGGTGAAAAACCGTATTTTGGCTATGTTTTTAAATATATGGAGTCCAAAACATGTTTTGGATTCCGTTTTAACAATACTTTCGCTTTTTTAGCATCAGGACTAGTAGTCCTTTGTTGATTTTTATATTTCACGGAAATCCTAATGAGACTAAATTATTTTATATGTATTTCTTTCTATAATTGTTTATGAAATAAAATATAATTTACATGAATGCTTATTTTTAACTAAAAAAGAGCGATAATGTTAAATTATTACGCAGTTTCTTAATAAGCTGCTAATCTTAAATAAAGTTATTGAACGTTTGACGAGATAGGACATTGGAAGAAGATATAACAACAGACTTAACGATATTGCAAAGCTGCCTAGACACGATGATTAATAAGGTCGAAGGCGAGACGCTTATGCTAAAGCAATTTCGGTCATTTCAATTACGATTACTGGATGTGACAACGCTGCCAGAAATCATTGATTTTGTACTGGACGAGTTAAAGATTTTTTTCTCATTAGATGATATTTGCTTATCCTTAATCGATCAAGATAAAAAACTCGAAGCTTATTTAAACAGCTATGATTTTAATCACCAGCAACACTCAGGTTTAGTGCTTTTAGAAGATGACCTCGTATTACTTAATGAGTTAGGCAGTGGGGCTCATATTGGGGGCTATGACAATAATAAGCATGAAGTATTTTTCCCTTTACGCGAAAAAATACCGACAACTATTGCCATTATGCCTTTAAATCGCAACGGTAATTATATAGGTTCATTAAACCTAGCCAGCAAGCGTGATGATTGTTTTTTTAATAGCGTTGTTAATGATTATATGGATCAGGTGATCGCACTGATTTCTATCGCTTTAGAAAATAGCTTTCATTTTGAAGTTGTTAAGCAAATCAAGTTGACGGAAAGCCTAGCAGACGTTAATAATCGTCATTTTCTTGAACAACGTCTTACCGAAGAATTAGATCGCAGTCGTCGTAGTATTAATTGTGTTTCCTGCTTAGTGTTGGATATTGTGTTTTCTAAGGGACGCAAAGCCAATGCTCAAAAGTTAGAGCAACATGTCTTAAAATCTGTGGCTGAATTATTGAAGCAGCAACTAAGAATTTCTGATGTTTTTAGTTATTACGAAGGCAAAAAATTTGCCGCTCTTTTAATGAATGCTTCCGATGAAATTGTTTTAGCCATTGCTCAACGGATAAAAAGCGCATTAGCCGCCCATAAAGTAAACTTTGCAGGTCAGTCCGTCTCAATATCGGTTACGATAGGCCATGCGAGCTGTCAGATTAGTGCCGAGGCGACACAAAGCCATCAAGAACTCGCAGAACAACTTATCGCGGAAGCCGATACTAATTTACTCTCTCATTAATTAACGGGGTTGTGTATGAAAGTTTCTATTATTCCTGTGACCTCTTATCAGCAAAATTGTTCTTTGCTGATTTGTGAAACTACGAATAAAGCCGCATTAGTTGATCCAGGTGGAGATGTTAATGTCTTGCTTGATGCGATTGAAAAAGAAGAGGCAACGTTAGAATCGATTATCTTAACTCACGGCCATTTAGATCATGTCGGAGCAACCGCAGAACTGGCTTCAATGTTTAATATTCCTGTTGAAGGACCTCATCATGACGATCAATTTTTAATTGAAGCGATTCCTTCGCAATGTCAGGTTTTTGGCTTTCCGCCTTGTGATTCATTTGTGCCAACGCGCTGGCTGAAAGAAGGGGATGTGGTTGAAGTGGGAGAGGAAACGCTGGAAGTTATTCATTGTCCGGGGCATACGCCAGGACATATCGTTTTACATCATGTCTCATCTAAACTGGCTTTAGTGGGAGACGTGTTATTTAAAGGGTCGATTGGACGGACTGATTTAGAAAAAGGCGACTACCACACTTTAATTGATTCCATTCAGAATAAACTTTGGCCTTTAGGCGGGAATATTTCTTTTATTCCAGGTCATGGGCCTATGTCCACCTTTGCCGAAGAAATGGAAGGAAACCCCTTTGTCAAACTAGCACTGTAAAGTGCTATTTTTTTTGTTTTCGTTTTTTATTAAAACGTACACGTTTAATTTTTAACGCTTGCCCTTTAATCGTCGCAATCGTTAATAGCTGAAAAATATCAGCGGGCATCCCTTCTGGTAATTCTATAAAAGTATGATGATAACGAATATTCATCTCCGTCATCATTTTTCGATCAACTCCCGCCTCATCCTCCACAATATTTTTAATTTCTTCGCCATCTATATTGTGTTTTTGACCCACTTCCAAACGGTAGCGCACCATTTTTGGTGGTTGTAGCTTACGCAAGCGTGTAACTTTTGGTAACGCTGCGGGCAAGGGGGGAGAATATTTCTCAATTTTATTTTTTGGCTCAACTGGGTATAAATTAGCCTGACTTAAACACACTAAAGCCGCCGCACAGTCTAATAAGTCTATATCAAGTTCTTTCGCAACTTTCTCTACGAGAACGCGCTGTAAACTCAAGTCTTCGCTGCTTAATACCTTTTGCAAGCGTTTTTTAAATTTAAGTTCTTTATAAGACAAGGGTTGTAAGGCGTGTTGCTTTAAATCCATTTTATGTGTAATGCCTATAACCTTTCTAAATAAATTTTGATAAAAGCCTCACCTCGTAAGCGGCGTAGCCAAATTTCGCTTTCTTCTTCTATTTTACGCCGACGAATTTGCTCTCTGATCTGATTCTTCCTAAACTCGCTACTATCATCTTGTTGCTGTCTTTCTTGTACTTGAATAATATGCCAGCCAAAAGGCGTTTGGACAGGTTTACTGATTTCATTAATGGTTAAAGTATTCATCGCTTGTTCAAAAGCGGGAACTAACACGCCTGATGTTACCCATCCTAAATCCCCCCCTTTAAGAGCAGTACCTGTATCATCTGAATTTGAACGCGCTAGAGTTGCAAAATCATCACCATCAGCAATACGTTGCTTCAAGGTGACTAACTTTTGCTGAGCATCATCATCATTAATCAACTCATTGGTTTTAATGAGAATATGTCTGGCTTTGGTTTTGGTCACAATATGTTGCTCATCCAAATTGATACTGCCTTTTAAATCCAAAACTTTAATAATATGAAATCCACTAGGGCTTCTAATGACATGGCTAACATCACCTTTTTTCATACTAGGGACAACCTCGGTAAACACGGTGGGCATTTGTTCTATCGTCCGCCAACCTAAATCCCCCCCTGTTAAGGCATTATTATCATCAGAAACAGCCATCGCCACTTTTTTAAAATCTTCACCTTTATTTAGACGTGCAATAACGTTGACCGCTTTAGCGCGTGCTTTTTGAATACTGTTTGCACTCGGCCCTTCAGGTAAGGCGACTAAAATATGTCCTAAGTGATAAGTAATATCATCTGTACTGCCTGCACGAGTCTCTAAATAATGCTGAACTTCTCGGTCGGTCACTTTGATTTTATCGCCAATTTCTCGAAGCCGCATTTGCTCGATAACAATTTCATTTTTAACTTTATTTTCAAAACTCTTGTAATCTAAATCCTGTTTTTCAAAAGTTTCTCTAAATTGCTCGTAACTCATATTATTTTCAGCCGCAATATTACTGACTGCCGCATGTAGCATCTCATTGCTGATTTGCGCCCCTGAACGTTGAGCTAACTGGGATTGCAATTTTTGGATAATGAGTCGCTCTAAAACCTGTTTCCTGAGTATAGTGGCAGGAGGCATGGTCATATTACTGGCTTTAATTTTTTGAGCAATAATTTGAGCCTCTCTATTTAGCTCGCTATCAAGAACGACATCTCTTTCAACAATCGCAACAATACGATCTAAGGTTTCAGCGTGTAAAATAGTGTTGAAAAAAGATAATGCTAATGAAAAGCTAATAACAAGGGTTTTAATCATTTTTTGTGTACTCATAATTAAGGTTTTTGATAACCCGAAATATTTTTCTCTAAGAATTCGTCAACTTTATCACCGAAACTACTGAGTCCTTTTAATTCAAATTGCATAAAAATACCTGTTTGTAATTCGGCTTCTGCACTATCACTAATGCTATTAACAAAGCGTCGTCCTACGAGACGGAATCGCCAGCAACAGCCTTCTTTTTCAAGACCTAGAAAACTTTCTTTAGTTGAATTGAATTTTAATGAATATTGCCAACGCCCAACGCCATACCAGTTATCGTAAATCGGCCAGCGGAACGAAACATCCGTTTGGATTAACTCATTTCGTCGATACTGATAACCAACATTAATGACCTGCTCAGGTTGATTAACAAACTGTAATCTTCCATGTCCACGCGTAAAGTCATGTCGGTAAGGATTCCAATGCAAGCCAGATGAAAAAGATAAATGCTCATTTAAACGCCCGCTTAATTCTGTCACCACGCTAGATAAACTATCGGTGTCAACAGTGCCGCCAGGTGTCGTTGCATATCTATCTTTAAAATAAAAAATCTCGCCTATACCTAATTTTAAATATTCCATCCCTGTATCGGAATTTATAATTCTTGATGTTAAGCCTACCGAAACTTGATTGGCATTTTGTATTCTATCAATCCCGCTAAAGCTAAATTCTCTAAATAAACTATTGTAAGTAAAATCGTTTAATGCGGTATCAAAAATAGGAATATCATCCTGACCTGTACGCGGAATATAAAGGTAAAATGCGCGAGGCTCTATTGTATGTAATAAAGAAGAGTCACCAAATTGAAATTCTTTCTCAAAAAATAAACCACTATCAACCGACGCTATCGGTAAAGCACGAGTGATACTATTAGATAAGCCCGCCGTCTGATCATTTAATAAATATTGCGTATATTGAAAAGATAGCTTAGGGGTAATATAAGCTCCTGAGCTAACTAAAGGCATGGTGATAAACGGTTTGGCGTTAAACCTATGTCCTGTAACACTGCCTGAGCGATAGAAATTAACATATTCATTACCCATACCTATATCAATGGGAGCTGAATCAAAGGAATGGCCTAAATTTAATAAAACTTGGGGGAGTTTTAAATAAGGTCTGGAGGCTTTAGCAATGGTTCTATCTATGGTTTGGTAAGCTTCACCACGCGCTAAAAGTGATACGCCTTTTGTGTTATAACGAAGATCGGCTCTACTTCTTACGTGTCGTCTATCAGAGGTACTCAATGCGTCGCCAAGTTCATCAAAATAATCATCATCAGAAATATAATTAAGATCTAAATCTGTTACTAAACCTGGTGAAAAATGAGTGGTATTTCTAATTTTTCCATGAAAACGTGCTTTATCACGAATACTGTCAAAAGGCATGTATTCCATGCCAAGAAGACCTGAAGTTATTTCAGTTAAATAACGAAGTTCTCCTCCCAATAAAGCCCCTCTTTTACCAATATAGCGAGGGCGAAAAGTCGCATCAAAATTAGGCGCGATATTCCAATAAAAAGGGGTTTCTAAATCAAAGCCCCCTTCATCAGTCGATCCCCAGCTAGGAAATAAAAAGCCTGTCGTCCGCCTATCATCAATGGGAAAGTTAATATAGGGAGTGTAAAGTAGAGGAATTCCTTTAAATTCTAACCAAGCATTAGTCGCAGATCCTAAGCCCGTATCCTTATTCATTTTTAGACGTGAAGTATGAATAATCCAGTCCTGATTTCCTGGGCGACAACTGGTATAAGCGGCTTGTTTATAATGTGACAGCATCGGGGTATCTTTATAAGCCACTTCCGCACTTCCGCGAATAGGCCCGTCTAAAGAAATAAATAACACATCCCGTAAAGTTGATTTGTCAGAGGATAAATCCAAAGAGGCAGTTTTACTAAATAAAGCCAAGCCATCTTCACTATAATAGACGTTTCCTTGTGTATCTAACATGGCAGAAACAGTATCATAGTTCGCCATATTTGCCAGCAAGTGCTGATCTGCACGGCGCATTTCAACATTACCTTCAAAGCCTGTAATCTCACCGTCTAACAATTCAGAAAAATCTGAGGTAATATCTAAAGGGGTAGTGTCTCGAAGATGTTTTAAAGGCGCGATAGGATTTTTGGCAATAGGCTGACTACTATCACATTTTCCCCACGGGTCAATTGGAAATTCAGTCAACAGGTTTTTAAAGGCGCGTTCTTGGTTTTTATCAAAAGCTCTCTCTAATAAACGAAATTGATAGTCTTCAATTTCATCAATAATCTGAGGCTTTCCTTTTAAGTCTATGCCGACTAAATGACAATTCCAGCTTTCATCTTCTGTATTTGGCGTACAACTCCAACCATCAGGATTGGTAGAAAATTGATCGGGCGGTGCTATTGCATTAGCAGGAGAAAATTGCTCAAGAGGGGCAGGTTTTTCTGCATGTTTAACTTTAATTTCATTTTGAATTTTGCGAACAGCTTGTTCTACCTTGACAGCCTCTACAGGTGAACTAAGGGTTTTAGATTCTGTTGGCGGTTTTGAAAGCGGCGGGGTAATTTCTGTGTTACTAGGTTCTGTCGGCGGCGTTGATGAAGGCGAGCCTGTGATACAAGACCACTCATCGGCTTCATTTTTCTGACAATTCCAACCAGCAGGCGCGGCAAAACTAAGCTCTGCATACGCAAATAAAGAAACAACAAGGAAATGACGATACATGTTCAAGAAAAATTAGTTAGTGGCTTAATAACGTGTAAATCGAATAAAATATAATTTATTCATTTTACCTTAAATTTCAACACACTTTAAAATAAAAGCCTTAATTTTCATGACTACTACCGATAAACGCGCAACTTTAATTCTTAACTGGCTAGAGAATGAGCTAAATTTAGACGTTAAATCTTTTCAACCTGCTTCTAGCGATGCAAGCTTTAGGCGTTATTTTAGGGTTGAACACCCTCAAGGTTCGTACATTGTTATGGACGCGCCGCCAGAAAAAGAAGATACCGCGCCTTTTATTGCGGTGGCAACCCTATTAAAAAACGCCAAGGTTAATGTTCCCCAAATTTATCATAAAAATTTAGAGCAAGGTTTTTTACTGTTGGAAGATTTTGGTTCTCAATGCCTCTTAGAAGAGCTTAATCCTGATACCGCAGATAGCTTGTATCAAAATGCTTTTGCTGAATTATTTAAATTACAACGTGATACTTGCATTCATTCATCGAACCTTCCCGCTTATGATGCCGAGTTATTAAGTAATGAGTTAGATTTATTTTACGACTGGTTCACTCAGCGTTTATTAGGTCATTCCATGCCTAAAGCGTTGCAAGCGAGTTTAAATAAATTATTAATCGACTCCGCTTTAGAACAGCCGCAAGTGTGTGTTCATAGAGATTATCATTCACGTAATCTTATGTATTTAAATTCCAGCCCTGTCGGAGTGATTGACTTTCAAGATGCGGTAATTGGCGCGATTACTTATGACTTAGTTTCCTTATTACGAGATTGTTATATTAGTTGGTCATCTGAAAAATTAGATACTTGGCTAAAAGATTATTATCAACGCTTAAGCGATGCAGAATTATTAGAGGTGCCTTTTGCGACTTTTAAACGCTGGTTTGATTTAATGGGCTTGCAAAGGCATATGAAAGCCATCGGTATTTTTTCTCGCTTAAATTTACGTGATAACAAACCCGCTTATTTAGCCGACATTCCGCGCACCATGAATTATGTCGTACAAGTTTGCGAAAGTTATCCTGAATTGAGTGAATTTCAACAATGGTTAACAGCAGAAATCTTGCCTATTTATCAGCAAAAATTATGAAAGCGATGATATTAGCCGCAGGACGCGGTGACAGAATGCGCCCTTTAACGGATGCGACTCCAAAACCGTTGTTATTAGCGAATGGTAAGCCCTTAATTCAATATAATATTGAAAAACTGGTTGATGCGG
>WTBX01000153.1 GCA_013138855.1 Methylococcaceae bacterium | reverse complement strand
TTTAATTTATGGGCTACCGAACTAGGGCAGCTAACACCAGTGCAGCTAATGACAATGCAACAGCAAGAAAAGCCTTTAGTCATTGATGTTCGCACCGTAAAAGAATGGCAGCAAACAGGTATCATTCCTAATAGCTATCCATTACAATCTTTTGATGAAAATGGTCATTTTGATGAAGATAAGTGGATTGATGAATTGAAAAAATCACAAGAAAATAGCGATCAACCGATTGTTCTAGTGTGTCGCTCTGGTAATCGTTCTGGAAAAATTGGGAAACTATTAACAGAAAAATTAGGAATGGAAAATATTTACCATTTATCCAATGGCATTAAACAATGGATGACATCAGGTCATAAAACTGTCGAAAACTGTTCACCTAATCAAACTTGCTAACTCTATGTCACTTAATACTTTTACTAATCAAACTATTGCCCTTGCAGGGATTTCTCAATCGGCCGCTTTAGTTCAGCAATTAGCCACTACAGGTAAAGCTGATGCAGAAATGATGGAAGCCAGTATTGGCAGCTTATTAAAAATTAATTCGGATTCTGTTGAAGATGTATTTGGCGGGCTTAAGGGTCTCAAATTTGGTTTGGAACAATTTCAACTACAAATTACAGGTTACAACATCGAAAACCGTGACCAAGCGCGTTATGCTGCGTCACTCGTATTTTTGGAGCGGAAATTAAGCAAGCAACCTGAAATGCTAGAAACTATTTATAAAGGTATTCAAAGATCCCAGCAGCAAACTGAACATTTTGAGTTAATGCACGAAAATGTATTGGCTAATCTCGGTGATGTTTATTTCAACACTATCAGCACTATAGAGCCGCGCATCATGGTTAATGGTGATGAACAATATCTACAGCGTACCGAAGTCGTCAATAAAATCAGATCTTTATTATTAGCAGGCGTTCGTTCAGCTATGTTATGGCGACAATGTGGGGGTGCGCGTTGGAAATTTTTGTTTTATCGTAAAAAGTTACAAGAAGAAGCTAAGTTTTTGCTGACTAAGGTTTAATAAAATGTCAGAGTTGGTAAAAGCAACAGGGCTTTATCGCTACTATGGTAAACACTGTGCGGTTAAAGATTTAAGTTTTAGCTTGAATAAAGGCGAAGTCTTAGGTTTTTTAGGAGCGAATGGGGCAGGTAAAACCACGACCATGCAAATGCTATGCGGTAATCTCGCGCCTAGTGCGGGTGAAATTTATATTAATGGGTTTGATTTGCTTAAAAAACCTCAGCAAGCAAAGTTAGCGTTAGGTTATCTGCCTGATACGCCTCCCCTATATAAAGATCTGAGCGTAGATGAGTTCCTACATTATTGCGCTCAATTGCATCGTGTTAGTAAACCCCAAATTCAAAAAGTGGTTAAAAGTGCGGTAGAACGCTGTGGTTTATATGATGTTTCAAATCGCTTAATTGTCAATCTATCTAAAGGCTATCAACAGCGCGTAGGGATTGCTCAGGCAATCTTACATAATCCCGAAGTCATTATTCTTGATGAGCCTACTGTCGGGTTAGACCCGATTCAAATTAAAGAAATTCGCAGTTTAATTAAAGAATTAGGTACAGAACATGGAATTATTTTATCGACCCATATCCTTCCAGAAGTTCAAGAATCTTGCTCTCATGTGCAAATTATTCACCAAGGTGAATTAGTTTTAAAAGAAACCGTTGCGGGACTGAATCAGCAAATGGGGAGTTCTCGAATTCAGCTAACTACCCGAAAAGCCGTAGATATAAATAAGCTCAACGCGATTGATGCAGTCACAAATATTGAAACTCAAGTAGAAGGGCAATATTTAATTCATCATCAAAGTACAGCAAACCCGCTTGAAGCTTTAACTGAAATTGTGATTGCTCATGGCTGGGGTTTAGAAGAAATATCACCTGTTAAACGTTCACTAGAAGATGTGTTTATTAATCTGACAAATAGCTCCAAAAAATAAATTTAAATATTCATGTGAGACTTTGAATATTAAGAAATCGGAAATTAAAAACATGAACAATCAAGATATACGCTGGCAACAACGCTTTGCAAATTTTCAACGAGCCTTTTTGTTATTACGAGAAGCCCTAGAAAATGATATTGATGCACTTAATCAACTGGAAAAAGAAGGGGTTATTCAACGTTTTGAATATACCTTTGAATTAGCATGGAAAACTTTAAAAGATAAAATAGAATATGACGGTATTATTTTAGATCACATTTCACCTAAAGCCGTTGTAAAAAAAGCTTATGCGACAAAATATATTCAAGATGCTGACCTATGGTTACAAATGATAGGTGATCGAAACTTAATGAGTCACACTTATGATTTTGTAAAGTTTGAAACGGTGATTAAAACTATTAAAAAAAGTTATCTACCTATGCTTGATGAATGGTATATGGAATTGCTAATGGAAATAAACGCATGACTAAAAGTTTGGGTTTAACGTCTGAAATATTAACTACTTTAGAAGAAATATTTAAACAACATTCTAATATTGAGAAAGTGGTTCTTTACGGGTCAAGAGCAAAAGGAACTTTTAATGAGCGTAGTGATATTGATTTGGTCGCTTATGGCAAAGATATAAGTCGTTTTTTAATTGCGGATATTATGCTAGATTTAGACGATTCAAATATTCCTTATTTGATAGATTTTCAAAGTTATCACGATTTAAAAAATCAAAAGTTAATTGAGCATATTAATCGAGTTGGCATTGTTATTTACAAAAAAGATATTTCTAACAAATGGTCTTTACTTACTGAAAAAGTTGCTAATGATCCCATGCATCTGGCTGGTTATTCAGAAAAATTAAAAAAAGATATGAAAGAATTTAGAGAAAATTGTGCATTTAATGACGAAGAATCATGAATTATTTATTTAAATTCAACACTATCTCAGTTTTTTCACAATAAAAATTCATTAATTTATACACAGTTTCAATCAGAAAACTGGACTATATAACGAATATCTATGATTCACACCATCGCCCTCCGCGAATTTAAAAACCAATTTTTATCCCCCTTAGCGTGGACAATCCTCGCCGTCTTGCAATTTATTTTTGCCTACCTTTTTTTAACTCAAGTCGAAGCCTTTAACAGTTTTCAAACACGTTTAGCGGGCGTAGATAATGCACCTGGTTTAACTGATGTCATCGTCATGCCTTTATTTGCTAATGCGGCAGTGATTTTATTATTAGTCACGCCATTATTGACCATGCGCTTGATTTGCGAAGAACGTCGTAATAAAACCTTATCGCTACTACTCTCCGCCCCCTTAGCGACTTACGAGATTATTTTAGGTAAATATTTAGGCGTATTAGCCTTATTAATGAGCGTGGTTATGCTTATGACTTTAATGCCATTATCATTATTAGTCGGGGGAACGCTGGATTTTGGTAAATTATTTAGCAATGTCTTGGGGCTAACATTACTGGTTTCAGCCTTTAGTGCCGTAGGTTTATATATGTCAGCGATTGCAGGACATCCAACGGTTGCCGCTATCAGTAGTTTTGGTCTGCTAATATTATTATGGATGCTAGATATAAGTCGAAGTATTCGCGGAAACAGTAGCGAATTATTTGATTATTTATCTATGCTAAACCACTTTCAATCTCTGCAAACAGGCTTGTTAAATACCGAAGATATAAGTTATTTCTTATTATTTATCGCTACGTTTCTGTTCCTCAGTATTCGCCGACTAGAAAACGACAGACTGCAAAAATGAAGTCTTTATTAAAATCTACCCACTTAAAAAACCTAACAATCACTGTTACGGTGTTAATTTTATTAGGCAGTTTAGCTTTTTTAACGCATCGTTATCAAACCGAAACCGATTTAACCGTTAATGCACGCAATACCCTATCTCCCGCTAGTTTTAAATTACTGGAAGCCTTAGATGCACCAATTCATGTGAGTGCTTATGTTCGCCCTGCATTACCCATACGTCAGCAAATTACGCAGTTAATCGAGCGTTATCAGCATTATAAAACGGATATAAAATTAGAATTTATAGACCCTGAAACCGACCCCGAAACCGCCAGAGTTTTAAATATAGGTTCACAAGGTTTAATTGTTGTCGCTTATAAAGGGCGTACTGAAAAAATAAAGTTTTTAGATGAATCCAGTTTTACTAATGCTTTATTACAACTGTCACACAGTAGCCAGCGTTGGGTGAGTTTTTTAGCAGGTCATGGTGAACGCTCACCAGAAGGTGTCGCTAATTTTGATTTCGGTACATTTAGCAAAGAATTGGCACGGCGTAATATAAATGCACAAAGTTTAAATCTTGCCCAAGTCGCTAGTATTCCTGATAACACCTCGCTATTAGTTTTGACCGCCCCTAGTGTTCCATTATTGAGTGGCGAAATCACCATTATTCAAGATTACATCAAGCAAGGTGGGAATTTATTATTATTAACTGACCCTAAAAATGAGCATTTAAGCGCGATAGAGCAACAGCTTGGCATTGCAAAATTAGCAGGAGTGGTGGTGGATACCAGTTCTAGTTTATATGGGATAGACGACCCTAGTTTTGTATTAGTTAGTGAATATAATCGTCATCCTGTCACTAAAGGAATGCAAAGTATTACCGTTTATCCTGTCAACTCGGCGTTAACGATTGCGAAAAAAACCGAATTTACTGCCGAACCCCTTTTAAAGACTATCGAACAAGCATGGACTGAGCTTGATGAAATTAAAGGTAAGATTAAATTTGATAAAGATACCGAAGAAGTTAGCGGTTCGTTAACGATAGGGATGGCGTTAAGTCGTAATTTAGGTAAGACTGAACAGCGGATTGTCGTCTTGGGTGATGGCGATTTTTTATCGAATACCTTTTTAGGTAATGTTGGTAATTTGGAGATGGGTCTGAGGTTATTTAACTGGCTTACGCATGATGACCAGTTTATTGATATTCCCGTTAAAGTTGCTGCTGATAATAAGTTACAATTATCAACCACAGCCATTGCCATTATTGGGTTGGGATTTTTATTTGTGATACCTTTTGGTTTAATTGCCTCAGGGTTTTTTATTTGGCGTAAGCGTAAGCGGCGTTAAAGTTTAGAGCCGATTTGATTCGGCTCTATTTTTATTTGTTTTCTTCATTTGGTGCAGAGCTGTTTGAAAGTTTGTTTGGAAATAATGCTTTGTGTCCCATTCTAGTTTCCTTTCCAAGCTAGCTCATTCTTGACTGCCAATACCAAGGTTTTCTACTCATGCTGGCGATAGCCCAAATAACTATTTTATCTTCATCAAAGGTGAATAATATTTTATAGGGAAATTTAGGAACATAAGCTTTGTAAAGTGTCTCATCTTCTTTTAAAAACCAGCTTGGGTTATTTTGTACTTTTTTGATTTGCTTTATCACGGTATTTTTAAAGCGTTTTCCTAATCCACGCGCTTGATGTTCATACCATTCAATTGCGTCATCAAATTCTTGAGTAGCAAGCTCATGTATTTCAATCTTCAACATATAATTGATTAAAGTCTAATAGTTTAGATTTTCCTTCTTTAACCGATTCCATTCGATTTTTTACTTCTGAAACCCATGTTTTTTTGATTGATTCATCTTCATAATCAATGCTTTCAAGAATTAACTCAGCAAGGGCGACTCTTTCATTGGGGGGAATTTTTATGGCTTCGTTGAGTAGGTCTATGTTCATTATTTAACTCCTATAAAGTTAGTAAAAACGGACTGATTTTTTCGGCAAGTTCCATAATTGGTGTAGCAGTTTCACCAAGTTTTGTTGCCGCCTCTTTTATGCCCTCTAAACTAAATAAGCTATTGCGTTGTCTTG
>WTBX01000388.1 GCA_013138855.1 Methylococcaceae bacterium | reverse complement strand
GTATTGCACAAACGTATCAGCAATTGGGTTTAGTGAAATCATTAGATAATTTAAAAGGATTTATTTATCTGTCTACTGAACAACAAAGTCTAAATCTAAGCTCAGAAGAAAAAGCATGGTTACAAGCACATCCTGTGATTCGGTTAGGTATTGATAGAGATTTTCCACCTTATGAATGGATTGATAGCGATGGAGTCTATCAAGGCTTAAGTGCGGATTATATTAGACAAATTGAGCAAAGCTTGGGGATAAGCTTTGAGATCATCAAAGACAAAAGCTGGGCAGAAACACTTGTAATGGCACAAAACGGTGAACTAGATATGATGTCTGCCATTAATAAAACCCCTGAACGGTCGCAATATTTAAGCTTTACCGAACCTTATGTTGCCATGCCAGCGATTATTATTAGTCATGAAAAAAACGGTTTTATAGGAAGTTTAGAGTGGTTGGCTAATAAGCGTGTAGCGATAGAGAAGGGTTATTTTATGCAGGAACGGATTAGCCATGAACATCCTGAAATTCAACTCATAACCGCTAAAAATACTCAAGAAGCATTGACCTTGGTTAATACAGGACAAGCTGATGCTTATGTTGGAGATGCTGCCACAGCAAATTATGTCATTAGAAAAACAGGCATGATAAATCTCATTTATTCAGGTGAGACAACGCATAAAAGTGTACATAGAATGGCAGCGACTAAAACTAATCCAACTTTGCAGAGTATCTTAACTAAAGCATTAAATAATATTCCTGAATCTAAAAAACAAGCCATTCAAAATAACTGGATGAGATTAAGTGGAAAGGAAGGCATAAATACTAAAAGACTGCTTCAATATGCAGTGGCAATATTATTGGTATTTTTTCTGATTGTGCTATGGAATATGAGTTTGCAACGTCAAATAAAGCGACGCAAGCAAATGCAAAAAGCCTTAAAAGCGAGCGAAGAAGGATTCAAAAGTCTTTTTACTCAAGCTCCATTAGGTATTGCGTTAATTGATTCTTTAACGGGAGATATTTATAACGCCAATCAAAAATATGCTGAAATTGTTGGTTTAACACTAGACGAATTACAGGCGTGTAACTGGATGCAAATTACCCACCCTGATGATATTCAAGCTGATTTAGATAACATGGCTTTGATGAACTCGGGTAAAACTAACGGTTTTTCAATGGAAAAACGTTATATAAAACCCGATGGCACTATTGTATGGGTAAATTTAACCATTAAACGAATTAACCTTCATAATAAGACTAATCCTTGTCACCATTGTATCGTTGAGGAGATTACTGAGCGAAAACAAACCGAAAAAAAATTATCTGAAAGTGAAGCTCTATGGAAGTTTGCTATTGAAGGTGCGGGAGATGGTGTTTGGGATTGGAATATTGAAAAGGGTGAAGCGCAATATTCTAAACTTTGGAAAGAAATGCTCGGTTATAGTGATGAGGATATTTTGCCCACTAATGAAGAATGGCAAAAGCGTATTCACCCTGAAGATGCTGGCTATGTCGCTAAGACAATGCAAGCTTACTTAGAAGGAAAATCCGAAATTTATGTAGTGGAATATCGCTTGCGATGCAAAGATAATAGTTATAAATGGATTCTTGGACGCGGCATGATTGTCAATCGCAACGCTCAAGGAAAACCTTTGCGTATGATTGGTACTCACACCGATATTACTGAACGTAAGTACGCTGAAAAAGAGTTACTGAAAGCAAAACAAGCCGCTGAAATAGCTAATCAAACAAAGTCAGATTTTCTCGCCAACATGAGCCACGAAATTCGTACACCTATGAATGGCATTATGGGGATGGTCGAATTAGCTTTAAGCACAGATTTAAGTGCCAAACAACGTAATTACCTGCAAAAGATAGACTATTCCACCCAATCGCTGTTAAGCATTATCAATGATATTTTAGATTTTTCTAAAATTGAAGCAGGTAAATTAGAGCTGGAAAACAAGCCCTTTTCATTAGAAAAATTATTAAACTATCTTTCTGATATGGTCGATATACAAGCTAAACAAAAAGATATTGGGATTGACTTTTTAGTTGCTCCACAAACCCCGCAACAATTAGTCGGCGACTCCTTACGTTTAGGTCAAATCTTAATTAACCTAGTGAGTAATGCCGTTAAATTTACCGAAAAAGGCAAAATTATTATGTCGGTTAATTCTGAACAGGGTGAATCAAAAACAATAAGTTTACGATTTTCTGTGCAAGATAGTGGCATAGGTATGACTTTAGAGCAAACAGAAAACCTGTTTAAGCCTTTTTCACAAGCCGATAGCTCAACGACGCGCAAATATGGCGGCACAGGTTTAGGGTTAGTCATTAGTAAGCAATTGGTTGAATTAATGGGAGGAAAAATTTGGGTAGAAAGTGAACCTAACAAAGGCAGCACGTTTTCTTTTACTGTAAATTTAGAAGCTGCTTGCGATAAGGTTAGCGTCATTGAACATGAAATTATGACTAATACCGAAACCATAACTGGAAAACGAATCTTATTAGTTGAAGATAATGAAATTAATCGTGAAATTGCCTATGCTTTATTAGAGAATTTAGGCGTGATTATTGAAATGGCTGAAAATGGTAAGCAAGCCCTACAGCTCACTAAAACAAAGGTTTTTGATTTAATCTTAATGGATATTCAAATGCCTGAAATGGATGGTTTATGTGCGACACGTTTAATTAGAGAAGATAAGCGTTTACGCGATTTACCGATTATTGCGATGACCGCTCATGCAATGATGGGGGATTTTGAAAAAAGTTTAGCGGCAGGTATGAATGACCATATAACCAAACCGATTAATTCAACAGTCTTGCTTGAAACTCTCGCACGCCATTTAGTGAAAAAACCAACACAAGCAACGGCTCTCGAAACAGTTCCGCAAGCGATAATCAAGCCTATCAACAACAATGAACTCCCCGACTATTTACCCCCGTTTGATCTGCCAGATGCTTTGAAGCGCGTTAAAAATAATTCAGTGTTATTACGAAAATTATTACTGATGTTTGCAGAAAAATATGTAAACAACTCTTTGGAAATACACGATTTTATTCACTCAGGAAATTATGAAGAGGCTAGAAAGATTGCGCATAACATTAAAGGTGTTTCAGCAAATTTGAGCGCAAATAACTTAGCGCAAGCGGCTGCGGCTATTGAAAAAGCCTGTTCTAATAATGAACTGGCGAATATTGAGCAATTAATGGCTGATTTTGATGAAGCCTTAAATCTTGCTTTACAAGCGGCTAGAACGTTGAAGGCTGAAGAGGTTAAGAAAAGTTTCGACCTGTATGGTTAGGTTATTACTCGCGTTTCAACGCTGTGCGTTGGAATGCATACAAACTTAAAAGTACGGCACAAAACAGTGAAAATATAAACGCGATATGAGTTCCAACACCAAGCTTTGGAACTAGAGAGCGCGTGAGCAATAAAGTTAAAAATTGGGGTAAAAATTATGCAGAACCACAATCATGCTTTTGTTCGCATTTTAATTAATAACTGCGCTTACGCAATCAGCCTTTTGAGCAGTTGGGCTTGATGTTGTCTTCGCTGTTTTATTCTGCTGATTCTTCGGTGGATAAATTGCAGCGCGTTAAGCTTCGTCATGCGTTTGAAGCGGAGTTTCAAAGTGCAAGGCTTGCGCGTTACCTTCTTATTTGGACTACCAACTTAAGACGGGACAAGTAAAGCACAGAGATATTGTAATAAGTGGAGGTCAAACATGTTTTGGACTTCAATGTTCCGCCTTAAATAGATAGCCGCTTTCTTGGCAATTAACTTAAAGCGAAACACTGAGGAGTCAGATCTCCGAGGTTTTAAAAACCTCGGAGGTCTTGCGCTTTCATTTTGTCCCATTTTAAGTTGGTAGCCAAGGTTTGCAGAAGTTAGTGAATAGTTTGTTGCGTAAGGATATAGAGATTGCTGAGCAAGTAGGTTTATAAAAAACTCTCAATTGAAATTTATAATGAATGTAGTTTTCCCAGATAAATATATGCAAAATTCCAACTATGCTTTTATACGTCTGTTAATTAACGAAATCAAGTTACTCTGACCCCTTTGGTTTATGACCCCTTTGGTTTACCTTTGGATTCCTGACCCCT
Source organism: Methylococcaceae bacterium (assembly GCA_013138855.1). Lineage (GTDB taxonomy): Bacteria > Pseudomonadota > Gammaproteobacteria > Methylococcales > Methylomonadaceae > WTBX01. Next base: position 126 of record WTBX01000388.1, on the reverse strand, counting down.
TTGGTTTCGACCCCTTTGGTTTCTTTTCAGAGAATTGCTTATGTATTTTCAGCTTTAAAAACTGATTTTATTAATTGCATATTAAATCCAATTCAGCAAAATATTGAAAGCCTTATTCAACGTATT
>WTBX01000316.1 GCA_013138855.1 Methylococcaceae bacterium | reverse complement strand
ATAGGCCCTCCTACATGCGGTATAACACCTGTCACCATTGGACATACGTGCATATCAGTTATTCGTGCGGCGGGGAATCCCATGATTGTCTCCTAAAATTTAATGGTTAAATCAATAATGCTTTTATGTATCTATTTTAGATAGTGCGTCTTCTATCTTTTTGTGAACTAAAGGGTAAAAACTTTCTGATAATTTAAAAACTTCCGTGCAACCAATATTCATTGCTTCATTTTCAGCTATAAATTTATTCTTTGCATTTTTTATAGCAGTTTTAATCAAGACGGGATGTTTTCTGCTATCAAAACCACCAGCTACTTGTTCATTTAAAAAGCTCTTCCAGTTTTTTGAAACCTCCATATCCGTGAACGCCTCAAACTCTTTAAAATGATAATAAAGCCAAATCTCAAAACATGGGTTACTTTGTGCGACTTTCCAATTTAATTTATTTACACAGTGTTGTCGTAGGTCATTAATCTTTTCACCCCAACTATCGGTATCAATAACAAACCAAACCTCATCTTCTGCTAATAATTCATATTTTGGTTTTGGACTTTCTAATTGAGTTAAAGCTTTCGTTAATAGTCCTGTTGGTGAACTGTCACCACCGTTTTCAGGTGACTCAATTTCTAATTTAATTTTTGAACTTATTTCAGAAAAATAATTAAAATAATCCGCTTCTCGCCTTTCTCCTTCACAATAAATCACAACTAATCGTGCATCTCTTGATGGCTCGACTCTTTCGTATAATCTACGTTTTAGTAGCATATTCGTGCCAATTCAAGTCTTTAAGATTAGCTAGAAAAGGGATTGAGCCATAACGTCCCGTTAAATAACCTTTTCTAATATCAATAGTGCTGTGCTCTTTGAAATCACTTAAAGAATATAAATCGCTACAGCCATCATTGTCCTTTTCTGCAAACCATATTTCATCTTGTCTAAAAATATCTTGGTCTAATAAATTAGATTCGTGAGTGGTAAATATTAGCTGCCCATTAGTTTGAGTATCTTCAGAAAACTTTTTAATCAGCTCTTTTATCAAAAGAGGATGAATGCTTCTTTCTATTTCATCAATTATAAAAACTTTATTTTTATGTATGATACTTTGAAATGCAGGAATAAAATCTAACAACCTAACAGTTCCATCTGACTCTTCATCTAAGTCAAACATAGCTCTTATATCGTGCTGTCCTTTATGTTCAATTTGCAATTTTTTAACATAATATTCATCATCTTCCTTACTAATTATTATTTCATCGCTATTTTTATTCCGTAAGCCTAATAAGTTTTCTGCTGACTTCCCAAGCTTTTCTTTTATATTATTTATTTGCTCTAAATCATCTTCACCAAAAAATTCTTTTAAAGTTTTTTTCTGACATTTAATGCTTTCAATGCCAATATTAAAAGATTTCATTGTATCTTCGGCATATTTTTTAAACTCTTGTTCAATATCAATTTTATGTGATAAGGCACTTGGCTTTGCATCAGGAGTTACAATTTGTAAGGTCTCATCAAACCATTTTATGGCGGTTTCAATATCTTTTAAATAAGGTTCGTTAAATGTTGTTAGGTTACGAAAAATAATTTTATCTGGCTTACTTAGGTTTTTTTCAATTACTTTTTTTAAAGTTTTACTTTCTTGGCTCTCTTCAAAAAGTTCAGATGTTATTTTGGTTTCTTTTGTGTCTACATTTGTTTTTCTTTCAAACAATAATTTATCTTCTTTTTTTCCCAGACCAGATTCGTAAAGCTCTTCTGTAATAACCGTGTTATTTAATATTTCAATGCCATATAAAAATGATTTATTATCTTGAAAATATTCGATAACAAAGGTTAAAGGTTTTTCACCTAGTTCTCTATTAAATTTAAATTCACTATTAGAGTAATTTAATGAGAGTTCTTCTTGTTTAATAAGGTTTTGAAGCATGAACAAGGCATGGATTAAATTTGATTTTCCTGCGCCATTCGCGCCATAAATCGAAGCAATTTTTAATATTTCAAAATCATTTATATTATATTTATGTTCATTTAATCGTTTTAATCTAGGCATTGGAAGCATATTAAATTCTTTCTCTTTTCCAAAAGAAAGAACGTTATTTACAACAAATCTTATTAACACAACGTGACCTTTTCACTATTAAAAGTATATTTTATCAATATGAAATATATGTTGATATGTTTTTTTGGTATTCGCGTGATAATATCACGTAATCTTATTGTTCTTGTCGCCCATCACCACCACACGCCACATCAACCCCTTTCGCTAAAAATAATTGATAATTAGCGGTAATGATTTTCGGATCTTCTTCCTGTACCGCTGCTAATATTACCGCACCATTCACCGCTTTTCCTGTTAAGCCTTCGGGGGGTGGAACGATAGCTTCTTTAGAGGGCGAAATGTTTTCACCGCTCCAAAAAGCGGAGATCGCAGCCCAACCTGCGGGTGTTTTAAATTCGGTTGCCTCAGCCGCTGCATAATTTGGCTCGCACACTTCTTGTACCGGTTTATAAACCCATGCCTCTGCCAATTCAACCGCTTTAACATCGCTAGCAGGCGACTTATCATTTAAGGTTTGTTTAGCACAAACACATGCCCACCAGACCGCTTCGCGTTTTGGTAAGGCGTTAGCCAGAAAGTTAATCGCATCGTTATATAAAGCATTATCCATTAGCTGTTGAAGATAATCTGCTGGAGTCATGGTTTCACCCAACAGCACGTTTGCTTCATCACTTAATTCTAAAGTGGCTGTAATCGTTGCAGCTAAAGCCTCAGTAATTTTTGTAAATTCCGCCATGCTTGCCATCCTCTCTAAAATTAATTAATCATTGTTACGCCGCCTTTCAGCGTCAACATCCCATCACCTTTAACCGTTGTGGCGGGGCTTTTCATTTCCGCAGTCGCGGTGCCTTCTGCTTTAACCATCGTACCTTTAATTGTAATCCCTGAACTGCTGATCTTTATACTATTACTGCCTACTTTTAAGGTAATAGAGGTTGCCGCTTCCAATGTCATTGTACTGCCTGCATCTAATTTAATAGAGCTTCCTGTGGTCACTTCGCTTTTACCTGAGCTTACGTCAAGCGAATGGTCGCCAGAGGAAACTGTGGTGCTGTCATCGTCTTTAACATTAATAGTTCGCTTACCCGCATCAATATCAACCGAATGATCGCCCTTAGTCACGGTTAAACTATTATTACCTTCGCTAACGATGGTTTCACGATTACCTTTTGTAACCGTTAATTTATCGTTACCTGTTTCTAAAGTTGTGGTTCTGTCTTTATAAACATCAAGGGTTTGACTGCCTTCATCAGCCTCATCACTACCAATTTTAACGGTTTCACTATTTTCAACAACGCGGTTATAGTCTTTCTCGGCATGAACATAAAGTTCTTCGGAATCTTTTTTATCTTCAAAACGAATTTCATTATAATTTTCAGCCGTACCTTCTTTAGAACTACGCGTTTTAATACCGCTTTGAGTTTGATTTGTTGGCAAATCATACGGCGGCATTTGTTCGGCGTTATAGACTCGCCCTGTAATCATCGGTCTATCTGGATCGCCTTCTAAAAAGCTGACAATGACTTCCTGATCCATTCTAGGTAAAGAAATCCAACCCCAATTTTTACCTGCCGTTGGATAAGAAACACGCACCCAGCACGAGCTATTTTCATTACTTTCGCCTTCCCTGTCCCAATGAAATTGCACTTTAACTCTGCCGTATTTATCTGTCCAAATTTCTTCGCCTTCTTTACCGACGACAATCGCTGTTTGCGAGCCAGAAATAACAGGTTTTGCGGTAGTTCGTTGGGGTCTAAATTGTTGCTGAGAATTTAGCGCAACAAAATTAACTTCAAACAAAGAGCCGCCACTACTTCCACCTGAGCCATAACTATCACCTTGAATGGTATAAGAGGCTGAAACCACGACATGCTTAGTGTTTTCCTCCTCAAAATAAAAATCACTGAGGGTAAATTCCATGCCTGTTTGTATGCCCATCGCATTGCCTTGCCCACTCACCAATGAATACTGGCTATGCAATTCCTCTATCCGAATATCGGTGCGCGTAGTGCCTGAACTCGCTTCAGTATATTTACCTGGATAATCATAAATTTCTAAACTATCGTAAGTATGTCCCTGAGATTTAGTTGATTTTGCGGTTAAATCAGAACTAGGCGATTCAAAATCAAAATCATTAATTTCATAAGCCCCCGACTGTACTTGATGACCATTTAGCCATTCTGAAATATGGTCGCGTTCTCGCGCGGCTGGGTTACCATCGGGATAATACGGAATCGTGGTGTAATCGGTTACGCTTTGATACGCGCTACCCGCATCGGTAATCACCATCGTATGTTTGCCGCTTTCATGCTTAAAATAATAAAAAATACCCGCGTGTTCCATTAAGCGACTAATGAAATTAAAATCACTTTCCCGATACTGCACACAATAATCCAGCGTATCGTAAGTGCCTTCCGTTTTATACTCCGTATCGACATAAGAATGCTCACCAAGAATGGCTTTTATAATATCAGGAATGGTTTTTTCCTGAAAAATACGACAATTCGCAGTACGCGTTAAAAACCACAACCACGGACGTAACACCGCTCGATAACGGTAATAACCCTCAACAAGTCCCCTATGTTTAAACTGCACTATCGCCCCATTAAAATAGCGCGTAGCCGTATCAGGCATTTCCAGTGTCAAACTTATATCTTTACCCAGCAAAGAGCTTACATCGACTGTCCCTTTGCTTTGCTCGCGGATAAGCTCGATTTCAAATTCAAATAAACGACCCATTTCCTCAGAACCATTCATGCTTTGGAATATAAGCTCGTCATCTCCTAAAGGCGTAGTTACCGATACGCTACGGTTTGCTGCTGTCATAATGGTCGTTCCTCTGCAATGGACTGATTTGATGTTAACAAAAAATTATGCAATTACAAACATCTTCTTAGCGTTTTAAGTTACAGCATAAATCTGTAAAAATTATGGATAAAATCTATAAAAACTGTAGATTATTAATAATTAACACACACAACTAATAATTATTTAGATTCTATGAAACTTGTTACCTTTACTTATGAGCAACAAACTCGCGTCGGTGCGGTGGTTGATAATGAAGTTATTGATACTTTAGATAACCCAGAAATTCCATCGACCATGCTTGAATTTTTAGCGCGAGGAAAAAGTGCTTTAGCTGCAATGCAGCAACAAATAGAGAGTGGCAAAGGGCGACTTGCCTTAAATACGGTCAAGCTGCTTGCACCTGTTCCTAATCCGCAAAAATTCTTTGGAATTGGTTTGAATTATGCTGACCATATCAGTGAAACAGGGCGCGAGCGTCCTGAATATCCTTTGTTTTTTAATAAACAACCTAGTTGCATCATAGCAGAGGGGGAGGCGATACATTTACCTAAAGTCTCGGAAAAGCTGGATTATGAAGGTGAATTAGCGTTTGTGATTGGAAAACGCTGCCGCCATGTTCCCGAAGATCAAGCCCATAAAGTTATTGCAGCTTATATGATTGCCAATGATGTGACGGTACGCGACTGGCAAATTCGCACGCCTACGTGGACATTAGGAAAATCCTTCGATACTCATGGCCCTTTAGGCGCGTATTTAGTCACTGCCGATGAAGTTGGCGACCCACATAATCTTTCTATAAAAACATGGGTTGATGATGAGTTACGACAAAATGCTAACACCTCTGAAATGCTATTTAATTGTTATGAAATGGTGGCTTATTTAAGTACGGTGATGACTTTAGAGGCGGGTGATATTATTTCCACAGGCACACCAGCGGGCGTTGGAGTCAGAATGAAACCTCGCGGTTATTTAAAAGCAGGGCAGACCGTTAAAATTGAAATTGAAAAACTGGGGGAGCTGTCTAACCCTGTTATTGATGAGCCTGATAATCTTGCTTTATATTAAACGCGCTAATGAGTGTCTCTCTCTTTATTCAAGTAAAACACTTCGATGAGTTGACCTACTTAATTTAAGCCACTATAGTTTTTAGGTATCGACTTTAAATTTCAAAGTAAAACTTAAATGTAACTGCTCAGGCGGAGCCGCGACTTTTAGTCGCGCACGAAGTTTCATGCGTAAGTTTTAAAACAAGCTTATTTTAATCTGTCTAATTTTATAGATTTTGAAGAGGTTTTTAGGTCTCGTGCGCGACTAGAAGTCGCGCCTCCGCCTGAGTAGTTACACCTAAATTTACAGAAAAGCCTGATAGGTCTTCTTGGCTTTACGAAATTTAAAACAAATAAACTTTAACCGTTTTACAGGATTTTAGTATGTACATGGCAATGACGCGCTTTCAAGTTACTTTAGGACAAGAATCATTATTTGAATCGGTATGGAAAAAACGTAAAAGCTATTTGAGTGAAACGAAAGGTTATCGAGGTTTATTTTTATTACGCGGAGATAGCCTAGAAGACCACACCTTATATATTTCTCATTTTATCTGGAACAGCAAAGAAGATTTTGATGTTTGGACAAAATCGGACGAATTTATTAAAGCTCATACGCAGTTTGGAGATATAGGGGCATTGTTTGTCAGCAAACCTATATTTGAAGGACTCAGTGTTGTTTTGCAAGAAAAACCATAAAGCATGAAAATTAAATAATATCCGAAACTTAAAATATATTTTTATTTTTTACCATGAAGGGCATGAAGAACATGAAGAAAAAATCATTAAAACTTCATGTTCTTCATGCCCTTCATGGTTTATAAGTTTTACTAAGTTGACTTGTATAGTTTCGGACGTTATTAAAATGGCATCCCTACGCAAAATAATCGCGGTAACATCCTTGTTACCTTTTAGACAGTTTTAACTAAGCCATTCTCGCCACTAACCTTTGATAATAAGGCCAGTTTTGAACATGTAAATGTTTTCTAATCGGTGTTTTAATCACAGAAACACATAAGGCAATCGAAAATAAACACCATACCGCTGCATATTCATTTGGGTCTTCCGTTAAAAGATCTGAAATTAAAGGGCCAATTAAATAATGAAAACCCACAAATCGCCATGAACCGTACATCAGCGGCATCCAAAAAGCCACTAAAATGTAAGTGAACGCATGTAAACCCCAATTAAAATCAAATAACCATTCCACAGGCTCAGACATAATCCCGTTCAACGGCATTTGCCAAGCGATATGCCATGCTCCTGAAACCGAACAGGTTTGTGTACCACAAAAACCTTCAATACCGATATTACAAGACCCTGCCCAGTCGAATGGAAACATTTTAACCAACATTGCCAGCGATCCCATCGCACAAACAGTATAAACCGCCGTACTTATCTTCTCTTTAACCTCTTTTGGAATAAAATACATCGCCACCATATTCACAAAAAATGGCTGAAAGGCGATATGCAGATAACCAAACAGCGTCAATATCTGATTACTCGGATTATCACATAAATCTATATACACATAAGTCGCTGCTTGTAACAGCTCCATTAACGCAAAATACGTCAGTGGAATCCATAGTTCTTTAGATTCCCCTTTAATCGCAACATAAGCTGCGGTTGCAAGCCCCACTGCGGCAAGAACGCCAGAAGCTTCACCACTCCAACACATACTAAATACTCCCCTTGTTATTGATACAACCCTTTTTTATAGTCATAAAGATGACAAATAAGCGTTGCTTGTTATTTTGTTACTCTACAATCTTACTTAAAATAAACTAGGATTAAATAATTTAAATATTAGTTTTATCTATTTAATTTAAAGCAACCCATGTTGCTAAAGTCTATTCCTAAGATATTAAAGCCAGCTTATTGTATTATAAAAAACAATGTTTTTGCACGATGCTAAGTAATGCGCCATAACATAGAACTTATTTAATGAAATTCTACCCTTTCAATAAAGATTATGGGCTTTGAGGTTTTTCGTGAAATTATAAAAAATTTCGGAGACCAACTTAACATGGGACTGTTTTAGGTTAAGCGGTTGGTGATGAGTTTGTCGAGGCATGAATGGTTTTATGTTTACGTTATTGATAATTTTAAGTGTCCCGCTTGATAAATTTTCGTATTTTTCACAAACAAACTAAGCTCTATAAATTACACATAGAATATCTGCAATTAATGAATTAGTTATTTCATCAATTAATCGTCACAAGTGCTTGCTTTTTATTTAATATGCTTTAAGTTTATGAATAAAGACTATCAACTTAAAATAACTTTAAGCATCTAGTCAAAATTTTTCGACCTGTACGATTAACTCAGCTCAATTGAGAAATAAAGCTGAGAATCCATAAGGCTGGCGGCTATCCGAAAGACGTAGTCTTTTGGGTAGCTGCCAGTCCCCACTAAATATATTAATATGGACGTGGGGACTGGCAGCAAACTAAAGGGCTTCGCCCTTCAGCTTGCCGCCAGTCTTTTAACTGCACAGGTCGAAATTTTTTGTATATTAAGGTGCTGCGACTTTAGTCTTGGAAAGTTTTGACTTAGACCTAGCGTTCCTTTAGTTCCCAGCGTTCGCGACTAAAGGTCGCGCTTCCAAATGATTTTTTAAGAGCCCGTTAATGAAAACAAACTTAAAACACTATTTATTTTTCACAATGATACTTGTGACCTCAGCCTGTTCCAGCCGAGGTAATAGCTATCACTCCATAGATGTAATTGAACCTTCTAACCAGCCATCTACACAAAATCAGTCGCGCAACAATAATGACGAAACAAATGGAAACGAATGGCAAGCTATTTTAAATTATCATAATAAAGTTAGGGCGGATGTTAACGTCAACCCTTTAAGCTGGTCTAATCAAGTAGCGGAACATGCACAGGCATGGGCAAAAAATTTAGCCGCAAATGGTTGCAAAATGCAGCATAGTAATGATTCTAATTATGGTGAAAACCTGTTTATGGGAACGCTAGGGCATTATAATGTTGTCGATGCCGCAAAATCATGGGAAAGTGAAAAACGTGATTATTCGGGTGCCGCCTTGAATTCTTCTAATTGGAGTAAAACAGGGCATTACACGCAAATGGTCTGGCATAACACCACGCAGCTAGGCTGTGCAAAAGTTGCTTGTAATAATAATTTAATTGTTGTGTGTAACTATGATCCAGCAGGTAATTATATGGGACAAAAACCTTATTAATATCGGTCTTTTTGGTTTTACATTTTTAGTCGCGAAAAACTAGTAGGCAGGTGAGCAAAAGTATCCTAACATTTTATTAGAGGACGTAAGGAAACCGTTGAAACGGTTATTTCCATTGGTTCACATAGCCCACGGTTTAAACCGTGGGTTATGTGAACAGCAATAACTCCACCGTTTTAACGGTTTATTGAAATGTTAGAAGACTTATGGATAGTTAAGTACCTAAACATAATATTCGTGCATTTTTATATTTGCTGGAGCCGCGACTTTAGTCGCGGAAACATTGCAATAACACTACGTTTTTTTAAAGGTTAATAGCATTTTAACGCTCTAGCGCGACTAAAGTCGCGCCTCCGAATATACGAAAACTTTAGCTCAGCTACTTACTTAATAAGAAGATGTTTTTTTTAAGTTAAAGCGCGTTGTTAATGCTTTCCGTGACTAAAGATCGCAATTCCGATATATATTACTTGTTATTTGAACAAACGCAATGATAGGCAATTGCGCCATAATGCTCTATCATAAAACCCTTAACATCACCCTGACATAACTGAGTTTAAATGCCTGTAGATATTGACTCCCCAGAAGGTCATATTATTCGTAAAATGATTCCTTTTTCCACCATGCCTAATAATATTTTTAAGGTCATTTGTGGAAAAATAGTCATCGAAAACGCCCGCTCGGGTACTTTTTTATTTAAAAGAGGCGATACCAAGAATGATTTGTTTTATTTACTAAAAGGTGAGGTTTCTTTAGAAGTCGCTCCTTTAAAAATGGAAATCATTAAAGCAGGGACGGAATCTTCTCGCTTTGCCATTGCTCATCAGCTTCCCAGAAAAGTCAATGCCGTCGCTAAAGGCGCGGTACGATTTTTACGCCTCAATACTATCTTTATTAATCCCCCTGACCCAAAAGAACTGGAAAAAAAGGCAGAGCCAGAAAAAAAAGAAGCGGCTGAAATCGTAGAGGCGAAACAAGAAGATAATCAAGACTCCATTTCAACCTTGTTGATGATTCCTATTGTTCGCAGTTTACCGCCTGCAAATATTCCTCAAATTAACGAAGGCTTAGAAGAAGTTAGAATTGAAAAAGATAAATTTATTATTAAACAAGGTGAATTTGGTGACTTTTATTATTTAATTAAAAGTGGCGAATGCCTCGTTTCACGCAAAAATTCAAAGCATTCCAAATCCATTAAAATAGCAAAGCTTCAAGTCTGGGATACTTTTGGCGAAGAGGCATTAATTTCTGGAGAGCCGCGCGGGGAAACGGTTTCAGCTTTAACGGATATGGTGTTATTGCGTCTCCATAAAGATAAATTTTTAAAACTTATCAAAGAACCGTCGTTAGACTATATTTATTTTATAGAAACTGAATTATTACTAGATGAAGGCGCGGTGTTACTAGATGTCAGGCCACCTGATGAGTACGAAAGAATACATCTGCCTGAAGCTATTAATACGCCGTTGTTTTCTTTGCGAATGGAATTGAAATCACTGGACAAAAATAAAGTTTATCTTCTTATTTGTAACAATGGCAAGGTGAGTGAGTCGGCGGCTTTTTTACTAAAAAGTTATAACTTTACCGTAAAAATTATCAGAGATGGGATGAGAAAAGTCCCTCAAGAGACCTTAGTCGAAGCACAAAAGCTCTCAGAAGGTAGCAGCTCTCATGATGATGTTGTGTTTAACAAGGCTCGCTCCATCAATGTTGAGGCCATACCTAGCATGGCAAATACTAATGATGCTTTAAGCGAAGAAAATAAACTCTTAAGTAAAAATTTAAAAGAGTTAAAGATAAGACTTGCTAGAGTGGAAAATGAAAAGAAAGAGCTGGAAGAGAAATATAAATCGCTGTTTAAACAAGCAGAGCGTTTTAAATCTATGTTGGATACGTTAACAAAAAATTAGTCAGCAATACCACAGCAGTAACGCTGTGGTTTTGCTAGACACTTAAACAAGATTTGTTTAATTATTTAATCTTAACTTCTTTGTACATGACGTGTTTACGAGCAACAGGGTCATATTTTTTAATTTCCATTTTTTCAGGCATGGTTCTTTTATTTTTTGTAGTCGTATAAAAGTGACCGTTACCTTCTGATGAAACTAGTTTGATTTTATCGCGCATTTTTAAGCTCCTTAAACCTTTTCGCCACGTTTACGAATTTCAACTAATACCGCATCAATACCTTTCTTATCAATGACGCGCATACCTTTTGCGGAAACTTTTAAACGAACCCAACGGTTCTCGCTTTCTACCCAAAAACGATGACGATGCAAATTTGGATTGAAACGTCTTCTTGTTTTATTGTGTGCGTGTGATACGTTATTACCTGTAACAGGACGCTTGCCTGTAACCTGACATATTTTGGACATGATAACCTCTTGTCTGTGCCTTTAATCAAAAGTTAGCCGCCCTTTATACCAAAAATTCTTTTTTAGGTAAACAATAAACTGTAAAATAAATGTTTTAAATCGACTATAGTCTATTAATTCTGTTAGATTTTAAAAAAACTAACGGCTTTTACGCTAAAGTTTCTGTCAATCACTTGAGATTTTAAATGACGCTTAAATTCGGCATGGTCATGGATTCCATCGACCTCATTAATATTAAAAAAGATACCAGTTTCGCCATGCTATTAGAGGCACAATCAAGAAATTGGACGCTGTACTATATGGAATTGAATGACTTGTTTTTACGTAATGGTAAAGCCTATGCCAGAACACGTCTTTTAAGTGTTGAAAGAGCCGAACAGTATTATCAATTTATTGAAGAAAAAATTATTCCGCTGGCAGAGCTAGATGTCATCATCATGCGTAAAGATCCGCCTTTCGATCAGGAATATATTTATTCCACTTACCTATTAGAACAAGCGGAACGCGAAGGGGTTTATGTGGTTAATAAACCGCAGTCTTTGCGTGATGCGAATGAAAAATTATTTACGGCGTGGTTTCCTCAGTGTTGTACCGATACTCTTGTTGCTAGAGAACCTGCCCGCATTAAGGACTTTTTAGCCGAACATGGTGAAATTATTTTAAAACCGCTAGATGGCATGGGCGGAGCGTCTATTTTTCATCTACGCTTAGGCGATCCTAATTTAAGCGTTATTTTAGAAACCATGACGGTTTATAACTCTCGCTATGTGATGGCTCAGAAATATTTACCAGAAATCAAAGACGGTGACAAACGTATTTTATTGGTTAATGGTGAGCCTGTGCCTTATGCTTTGGCGAGAATCCCCGCGCAAGGCGAAACACGCGGTAATTTAGCGGCAGGTGGCAGTGCTAGAGGTCAGACTTTATCAGAACGTGACTTGTGGATTGCCAAGCAAGTTGGGGAAACTTTAAAAAACAAAGGTTTGATTTTTGTAGGGCTTGATGTGATTGGTGATTATTTAACTGAAATCAATGTCACTAGCCCTACGTGCGTACAGGAATTAGATCGCGAATTTGATTTAAATATTGCAGGGCAATTGATGGATCATATAGAACAAAAATTATCGCATTAATGATGGCGCAGTCTTTTAAATCTAAGTTTGCTACTGACGATAGTTACCATTCAGATTCTTTATCGACATGGTTGTTTATTGCGGCAGTGGTTCATGCCATCATATTATTGGGCGTTACCTTTGCCGCGCCAGACGTTAAAAAAGTTAGTAAAGCGATAGAAATTACCTTGGTTAGTTCTGCGACTCGTAAAGCTCCCGATGATGCTAAATACTTGGCGCAAGAAAATCAAATTGGGGCAGGGCAGGAAACCCAAAAACCTAAACCTAATGAGCAAAAAATCCCTAAGATTGGAAAAAAGAAGAAAAAACAAGGGAAAATTAAACAGCCGAAAAAGAAAAAATCATCGTCTAAGGCTAAGTCTAAAAAGAAAAAATCATCGTCTCATCGCGTTATTTCACAAAAAAAGCAAAAAAAGAAAAAAAAGCAAAAAGTCGCTAAAACAAAAAAAATAGCTCAGAAAAAATCTAATGAACCCGCAGAATTATCAATGGCTGCCTTAGAGCAACAAATTGCACAGTTAGGCGATCGGGTTAAGTATTTAAAAAAGAGTTCAGAAAAAACTAATATTAAATTTGTAAATTCAATTAGCGCACATAAATATGTCGCTGCCCAATACGTTAGAGACTGGGAGCGCAAGGTTCAACGTATAGGCAATCTTAATTATCCTAAAATTGCGCGTGAAAAAGGTTTTCACGGTACTTTATCAATGGATGTGGGAATTAGAACTAATGGCAGCATTTATCAAATTCGTATCGTTAAATCATCAGGTAATAAAGTCCTTGATGATGCGGCTAAACGTATTGTTAGAATGAGTGCGCCTTTTGCTGCCTTGCCAAAGCAAATTAGTAAACAATTAGAAGTGTTGATTATACGACGATCTTGGAGTTTTACTGATGAGGCGGGGCTTAACCTCTAAGTCCACTAATTAAAAATGAAATAGTCGCGTTTAAATTTTAAAGCTTGTTTCTTATATTATTTCGTCGCTATAAATATTCACTTTAAATGTAATTACTCAAGCGGAGCCGCGACTTTTAGTCGCTTGAATTTATAGGTTTGACGATGTTTTTAGGTCTCGTGCGCGACTAAAAGTCGCGTCTCCGTATATTCTAAGTAGTTACCTTTAAATTTAAATAACAGAACTGAATTAGACTTTAACTCTATTTCAATTAAAATGAGTCTTATTAACTTTAGTTCAGATAAGTTACTTCTAATCTGCCCTTTACTTGCTGTCCCCTGAAACTATGAGTAATTATTTAAACAATCAATTTCTTATCGCGATGCCGATGCTAACCGATAAAGATTTTTTTCATACAGTCACCTATCTTTGTCAGCATAATGATGACGGTGCATTAGGCATTATTATTAACCGTCCTACCGAAATGAAGCTGGGTGATATTTTTTCGCAAATGGGCATAGATAATGCGACTGAAAAAAGCCGTAAAACTCCTATTTATATGGGAGGACCTGTGCAAGTGGAAAGAGGTTTTGTGATTCACGAGAGTAGCTCAACGCATTGGGAGTCCTCAATAGCTATTTCGGAAGAGGTCTCTTTAACTAGCTCGCGTGATATTTTAGAAGCCATTTCTAAAAATGAAGGTCCTGAAAATTATTTAATTGCTTTAGGATACGCTGGCTGGGGTGCGGGGCAATTAGAAAAAGAAATTATCAATAATGCGTGGCTAAATACACCCTATGCCGATGCTATTTTATACGAAACACCGATTAGCCAACGCTGGAATGCCGCTGCCAATTTAATTGGCGTAGATATTAATTTATTAAGTTCTACGGCAGGTCATGGTTAAAAAAGATCCTTTAGCAGCAAAATTAAGCAGCGATAGTTATTTAGGCTTTGACTTTGGTAATAAAAAAATCGGCGTGGCGGTAGGACAAACCACCACAGCGACGGCAAGCCCTTTACAAACTATCGCCTCGATTAACCAAGTCCCCGACTGGAATAAAATTGCGAAGCTGATTGAAGAATGGCAACCTGTAGGGTTAGTAGTCGGCATATCAAAACAACAAGATGGCTCAGATAATCCTGTCACACCGAGAATGCGTAAATTTTGCCGTCAATTGGAAGGTCGATTCAATTTAACCGTGTATCAACAGGATGAAAGACTTTCGACTTTTGAAGCCAAGCAAATGCTTTATGATGAACTTAATCTTGGGGCAGGTAAGCTCTGGGATGTTCAAGATCAGTTAGCCGCCCAGCTTATATTGCAAAGTTGGCTTAATGATCAAGAGATAGAAAATAAAAAATCGATTTAAAGTGAGCAGAAAAATCATTTTTTGCCTGCTGACCTTTACAAAATAATAAAACTTATGAGTTACGAAAATTTAGACATTCCTTTTTTGCTTAATCAACTGGAAGAAAAACTAAAAAAGCTGTTATTGGAAAGACAACTAAAAAACCCCATACTTATTGGTATTCACAGCGGTGGTGCGTGGGTTGCCGAACAAATGCATCAACGTCTTAAAATCAAAGAGCAGCTAGGGGTGATGGATATTTCTTTTTATCGAGATGATTTTTCGCAAATTGGAATGCACCCACAAATAAAGCCTAGCCAAATACCATC
>WTBX01000128.1 GCA_013138855.1 Methylococcaceae bacterium | reverse complement strand
GTTATTTAAATTCCGCTTACCAACGCCAGATTCAAGCGGTTTATTTACTCCCTGAGGTTAAACAATTACTCATAGATATTAATAGGGATGAATTAATTCCCATCATGGAGAGTACTCAATCATGAGTCAAAACACAGAAAAAGCCTTACAAAGACGCTTAGATTTAATGCTTGAGAGGATTGAAAGCCCTAAATTTTTAAACAATGATGGTTTAGGAAATGAAATTGGATTTTGGGTGTTTGATTATCCTGCTAAATTTGAGCTAACAGTACGCGATTACTTAGCCTCATTAATCACTAAACTAGATAAACATGGGCATCAATTTCAGCATTTTAATATTTTCCAATGTTTGATAGAGATATTAGAAAGCAGAAATTTATTAGACCGTACTTTCATCCGCGAGCAACAAATCGGAACAGAAATATTACGCAAAAACTTAGCCGCCCCCTTAAATCAAAAAAAAGTCGCCAACTTTATTGCGGACAAAGCCTTTAATCAGCAAGCATCATTAGATTTTGTCATCCTGTCAGGCTTAGGAAATGCCTGGCCTTTAGTACGCGGACATGAATTATTAAGTGCCTTACAAGATGTTATGGGCAGCACGCCTTTAGTTCTTTTTTACCCTGGTGAATACAGTGGTAGAGACCTGCACCCTTTTGGCATGATTGACTCAAAAAACTATTATCGTGCTTTTAAACTTGTTCCCGAAAAGGGTGAAAATTCTTAATTGTATTGAATACACCATGAAGGGCATGAAGGTCATGAAGAAAAAAAGTTTAAACCTTCATGTTCTTCATGCCCTTCATGGTGCAAAAATAAATATTCTAAATAATCGGTATAGGTTATTCATTGGAATGAAAATCCACATTTTTAGCTTGTGTAAAAATAGGCTGTAAACCCCTGATTTTCATCACCCCACCATGAAGCACATGAAGGTCATGAAGAAAAAAAATTTAAAACCTTCATGTTCTTCATGCCCTTCATGGTAAAAAATCACTCGTGATAAAACTAACACAAGGAATCTCCGCACTACTATGAAAATTGAAGATATTTTTAGCAAAGATTTAAATCGTGACATCAACGGCGTAGTTAAAGCAGAACAAGTTGATAACGAAAGTGTTTATGTAGAATTAGATGAATATGTGGTGACAGGCGAATTAGACAGGCATTTTCGAGAATTTTTTGAAGCGTATTTACCCGTCTGTGATGCAAAATTTAATCCCAACACAAAAATGGGCGTTTGGATTAAAGGTTTTTTTGGTTCAGGTAAATCACATTATTTAAAAATTCTTTCTTATTTATTAGAAAACCGCCACGTTGAGAAAGAAGGCATTACCCGCAGTGCGATTGATTTTTTTGAAGAAAAAATTACTGACCCCATGCTGCTTGCTGATATTCATCGTGCCATTTCTACGCCCGCAGACGTTATTTTATTTAATATAGATTCGCGGGCGAATACGGATGAAGCAGAAAATGCAATTTTAAAAGTTTTTTTAAAAGTCTTTAATGAGCGCGTAGGTTATTGTGCCGATTTTCCCCATATTGCTCATTTAGAACGCGAATTAGATAAACACGGACAATATCAACTTTTTAAAGATAGTTTTGAGCAGTTAACAGGCGCGAACTGGCAAAAGAACAGTGATGCTTATGATTTTTATCGAGATGAATTAGCGCAAGCTCTATCAACAGCGACTGAACAAAGTTTAGAATCCACTCGCCAATGGGTAGAACAATTAGAAAATAACTTCCCCCTAGATGTACAAAATTTCTGTAAATGGGTAAATGAATACATTGAAAATAATCAAGGGCGACATGTCTTATTTTTAGTTGATGAAGTCGGGCAATTTATCGGCAAAAACACCCAAATGATGCTAAAACTACAAACCATTGTGGAAGATTTAGGCACGGTTTGTGGTGGTCGGGCGTGGGTTGTCGTTACCTCACAAGCCGATTTAGATGCTGCGATTGGTAATATGGGAAAAAATCAGAGTAATGATTTTTCTAAAATTCAAGGACGTTTTGCAATTACCCCCTCACTTTCCAGCTCAAATACTTCAGAAGTGATTCAAAAGCGTTTATTAGAAAAAACCGCCGCCGCACATCAAGAACTCACAAAAATATTTGCCGACAAAGGCGATATTTTGCGTAACCAACTCTCCTTTGATAAAACCACCACCGCTAATTTAAAACCGTTTGAGGACGCGCCTTCTTTTGTCGATAACTACCCCTTTATTCCCTATCATTACCCGCTAGTCCAAAAAGTATTTGAATCTATTCGCACCAAAGGCGCGACAGGTCAGCATTTAGCAATGGGAGAACGCTCTTTATTAGATGCGTTTCAATCTGCCGCCAAGCAACAAAAAAATAATGATTTAGATGTTTTAATTCCCTTTTATTGCTTTTATAGTCCAATCGAAAGCTTTTTAGAACCAGCGGTTAAACGCACCATAGACCAAGCCTGCGAACTAAAAACCTTAACCAAATTTGATTGTAAAATACTCAAAACACTGTTTTTAATTCGTTATGTCGATACCCTAAAAAGTACCTTAGATAATCTCGTCACCTTATCTATTGAAAAAATTGATAGCGATAAAATCAACCTCAAAAAACAGATTGAAGAAAGTTTAATCCGCTTAGAACGTCAATTTTTAATTGCCCGTAATGGTGATGAATTTATTTTTCTCACCAATGAAGAAAAAGAAATTGAAACCGAAATCAGCCGTACTGATGTTGAAACCTCAGCCATTTCAAACAAACTATCAGTGATTATTTTTGACCATATTTTACGTCGTCAAACCAGCTATCAATACCCTGTTAATAAACACCCTTTTAAAATTAGTCGCTTTTGTAATGGGCATCCTAAAGATGGCACAAATCTTGAGGATTTAGTTTTAAAAATCATTTCACCTTTAGATCCTCATTATGAAAGCTTTGGACAAAATCAATATTGTATTGACTATAGTTTAGAAGGCGATGGCTGTGTATTAATTAAACTAGGTGAACAACAACGCTTATGGAATGAACTTGAAACCTTTATCAAAACTGAGCGATTTTTAAAACAAAATGCAGGACAACGTGCCGAGCAAGAATATTTACTTCGCGATAAGCAAATGGAAAACATGGCGCGAGAAAAACGTCTTAATGGAGAATTAGAAAGCCTATTTATTGACGCAGATGTTTATGCGATTGGTACTAAATTAGCGAAAAAAACCGTTACGCCGAGTACTTTATTAGAGGATGCTTTTCGATACACTATCGAAAATAGCTTTGCCAAACTTAAATTATTACGCCCTAGCACAGGCGATATTTTGCAGGAAATTCAGGCTATTTTTAGCGCGAATGAAATAACGCAAACGAAATTAGATTTTAGTGTGGAAGAATGTAATCCACAGGCATTAACTGAGCTTGAAAATTATATTAAACTCAAAGTAGAACAACATGACCCGCTTTATTTACGCGATATAGTCAATCATTTCAACCATCGTCCTTATGGTTGGGCAGATAATGAAATTTTATTACTCAGCGCACGTTTAGCGGTGGCAGGAAAAATTAGATTTAGCCTAAAAAATCAAGCCTTATCGCTACAAAAAGCTTATGAACCGTTTACCAATGGACGTAAACGCGCTGAGCTTCGTATTCAAATAATTCGTCAGCATGATGAAGTTCAACTTAAAAAAGCCGCCAGCTTAGTCAAATCTTTATTTTCTAAAACCTTCACAGGAACAGGCGAAAAAGAATTATTTGAGATGATAAAGGCAGAGCTTAAAAACTGGCATGAATCACTTAAAAGTTTTGCTAATAAAGCCCAAACGGGCAAGTTTCCCGCTACCGATAAAATTGAAAAAGGCTTAGTTTTAGTCAGTCAATTACAGCAAAACACAAATAGTTTTAGCCTTATTGAGCAGTTATTAGCTGAAAGTAAGTCGTTAGAGGGTTTTGC
>WTBX01000429.1 GCA_013138855.1 Methylococcaceae bacterium | reverse complement strand
AATAATTCAACACCCTCAATTAAATTTGATTTCCCCGAGCCATTACGCCCAATTAACAACGTCATAGGTTTAGATAAATCAATCTCAACATCAGAAAAATTTTTAAAATTCTTAAAGGTGTGCATTTTTATCTCAATAAATATATAAATGATTAGCTTTCTTTATTCCTGAACCTGAAACCGCCCTGACATCATTCCCATGCTACAACTCCAATTAAGAATGCCTGTTTGTTGGGGTGAAAATTCCACCACCTGCAAACCCTCTTTTAAATCCACTTTAATCCCTAAACTTGGAAGCAACAATTGCTTATTACAAAAAGATAATTTCGTGACATTAATAATCCATTTCACTGGAATAGCTTTTTTAATCACAAATTCATTAGGTCGATAATCATCATTCACTTCCATATAAACCAATTGATAATCTTGCTGTTGCAAAGACGTATAACTACTTTTTATGCTGGGCGAAAATAAAAGATACCCCTTAATGGGTTTAAAGGCTTGCTGACTCAGGGTTTGAAAATCATACCCGCTTCCTGACATCAATAAGCTGCGATTTAACATTAAAGCACCGAGCGCAATAATAATAACCGATGAAATTTTTAATAATTTGCGGGTGGTATTACCTGTAATTGCCGTAGTTAAAAAGCCAAACGCCAGCATCACAGGTAAAGTTCCTAATGCAAAAATAGCCAGTATTTTCGCACCTTCCAATGCACTTCCTGTACCTGCGGCGAAAATATACATCGCTTGCAAAGGACCGCAAGCAATCATTAAACCATTCATTAAGCCGATAATGAAAGGGCTAGAAATCTTACGCTTTTTGGCACTTAAAGAGCGAATAAAAAATTTAGGTAAGCGAAAATGTAAACGTCTTAAAGGCGCGAAACTTTCAAGCATACTTAAGCCGTATAAAATTAAAAATCCACCGGCAAGACCTGCCGCTAACGTTCGCATCCCTAGTGTAACGGTTATAAATTGCCCAAATAACCCAAATATTGCACCAAAAAAACTATACGATAAAACCTTCCCTACGCCATAACTTAAATGCTTGAAATAAGCAGGCGTTTTTGAATTATTTTCGTGGGTACTGTAACCAATGACAAAAACGCCACACATGCCGATACAATGAAAACTGGTTAGCACACCAATTAAAAATAATAAGCCATAACTAAAATTTTCAACTAAATCTTCGCTGGAAAAATCAATCTTAACCAAAGTTTCTAATTGCAATAATAGTGCAATACTGCCTAACGCGAATAAAATGAAAATTAGACGTTTAAAAATGCCTTGTGATTTTTTTTGTTGAAAAGGGCGACAGTCATAACCTGCTTTACGGATAGCGGCACAGATTGTGGTGTTGCTGATGATACTTTTGTCAAATTCTACGTTAACTGATTCACGACTAAAATTTGCTTTGACTTGTTGAATACCTGGTAAAGAAAGAAGAGCTTCTTCGATGATATTTTCGCAATCTGTACAGTGCATATCATCTATTGCGGCTTGAAAAGATGTGATTTTCATCTATTAAGTCTAAACATTTTAAAATTGATGGGGATTAAACTGACTTTAATAATGGAGGATAATTCAAAATCACAAAAAAGACAGAGGAAGAGTTTAGTTTGCTTAAAGCGATTTTATGTATCGTTTAATTTTTGTCCCGATGTCACGCGAGGTAAACCTGCTAAATCTTTATGCGTTTGAATATTTGCATAAGAAAAAGTTTGAAAAATCATCTGTGCCATTTCTTGTTGCTCAAAACCATGTTCTATTAACAAATGCCCTCCTTGTTTTAAATAGCTATAAGCTGATTTTGCAATTAACGAAATATCTTTTAAACCATCGTCATCTGCAACTAGCGCGTGTTGTGGCTCGAAGCGTAAATCACCTTGTTTTAAATGTGGATCATCGGCAGCGATATAAGGTGGATTGCTGATGATTAAATCAAATTCATCTGGAGCTATATCATCAAGCCATGAGCTTTGTTGAAAACTAATGTTTTTTAGTTGATGTGATGCTGCGTTTTCTTTGGCTATTTTTAATGATTTTTCACTAATATCACTGGCAATAACGATTGCATTTGGACGTTCAGCCGCTAAGGTAACTCCGATAATGCCAGAGCCTGTACCTAAATCTATAATTTTACAGGGTTCATTTTCAGGGATTAATGGCAAGCATAACTCGATTAATAATTCCGTGTCGGGGCGAGGAATTAATACATCAGGGCTGACTTTAAAATCACGCGACCAGAATTCACGCTTACCGACTAAATAAGCAATCGGCTGTCCATCTAGTCGCTGTTGAAGCAATTTTTGAAATTGTAACCGTTGTGATGATGACAATCGTTTTTCTGACCATGCACGCAAATAACTACGGTCTTTTTCTAAAATATGACATAACAAAACCTCCGCATCCAAAGCGGCAGAGTCTGACACCTCAATTAATAACGCGGTCGCTTCTGTAATCGCGCTTTGGATGGTTTGCATTATTCGTCGCCTAATTGAGTTAATAGCTCGGCTTGGTGTTCATGAATTAAAGGATCAATGACTTGATCTAACGCACCTTGCATAATGTCATCTAATTTATATAACGTTAAGTTAATTCTATGGTCAGAAATACGCCCTTGAGGATAATTATAGGTGCGAATTTTTTCTGAGCGATCACCACTACCCACTTGTGATTTACGCTGTTGTGATTGTTCTGAATCGAGCTTTTCTTGCTCGGCAGCTAATAAGCGAGATTGTAATACCGCCATCGCACGCGCACGGTTTTTATGTTGCGAGCGTTCATCCTGACATTCCACTACCACACCTGTGGGTAAATGCGTTAAACGAATCGCGGAATCAGTTTTATTGACGTGCTGACCACCTGAACCTGAGGCTCTAAAGGTATCAACGCGCAAATCACCTGCATTAATTTCAATTTCATCAATCGCTTCGGCTTCTGGCATTACCGCAACGGTACAGGCTGAAGTATGAACCCGCCCTTGTGATTCAGTCTCTGGCACACGTTGTACGCGATGTGTTCCTGATTCAAATTTGAATTGTGAATACACATCTTGCCCTGAAATGCGTAATACGATTTCTTTAAAGCCACCGTGGTCCCCACGGTTTTCAGTAATAATTTCTGTTTTCCAGCCCTTTTTTTCTACATAACGTTGATACATTTTCGATAAATCACCCGAAAAAATCGCCGCCTCATCACCGCCTGTTCCCGCGCGTATTTCTAAATAAATATTACGATTATCATTAGGGTCTTTAGGTAGAAGTAGAACTTGTAATTGTTGTTCTAAGACTTCTTTTTCAGTTTCAGCCTCTCTTAATTCTTCTTTCGCCATTTCGCGCATTTCAGGGTCTGAATCTTGCGCCATTTCTTTTGCGCCTTCAAGCGTTTCTTCATTATTCTGATACTGCTTATAACAGCTAACAATTGGCTCTAATTGTGCGTATTCTTGACTTAAAGAACGATATTGATTTTGATCGCTCTGTACTTCTGGCTGTGATAAAAGGGCGGCGATTTCGTCGAAACGCTCGCTTAAACTGTCTAATCTATGTTGTATGGATGATTTCATTGCTGGTTTTGTAATTTAAAAATTTCTCGGGCGGCGGCAATTAGGTCGGGGCGTTCGTTAATGCCTGCCTCACGAATTTGCGCACTGGGGGTGTGGATTAATTTATTGGTCAGGCCATGAGCAAGGCGTTTTAGTGCCTCTTCTGGGGCAATGCCATTCTTAAGCTGGGCAAGGGCTTTTTGTAATGCCTCTTCTCTAATGCTTTCGGCTTGTAAGCGATAATCCTTAACGGTCGATTGCGCACCTTGCGAACGTAGCCAGCCTAGAAAATGTTCGACTTGGGTGTCGATGATTTCTTCTGCCTGCTCAGCGGCTTGACGGCGGGAATTCATATTTTCGTCAATGGTGTTTTGTAAATCATCAACGGTATATAAATAAACATCTTTAAGCTGGGCAACTTCGGCTTCAATGTCTCGCGGGACCGCTAAATCGACCATAAAAATCGGTTTATGTTTGCGTTTTTTTATCGCACTTTCTAACAGCCCTTTCCCTAAAATTGGAAGTTGGCTGGCAGTGGATGAAACCACAATATCCGCTTCAGCTAAATGTTTTGGTAATTCCGATAAAGCAATCGCATAACCGTTAAATTGTGCCGCTAAATTATGCGCTTTATCGTAAGTACGATTGGCGATAATGATTTGTCCAATGCCATTTTGGTGTAAATGGCGAGCGGTTAGTTCAATGGTTTCACCTGCACCGATTAATAAGGCCGTTTGTTCACTTAGTTTATCAAAAATTTGCTGAGCGAGTTGTACCGCAGCAAATGCCACTGAAACTGGACTAGAGCCAATCGCGGTATCGGTACGCACTTTTTTTGCCGCAGAAAAAGTATGCTGGAACAATTTGCCTAAATAGCGGCCTAATGTACCTGCATCATAGGCGGCTTGATAAGCGGTTTTCATTTGCCCTAAAATTTGTGGCTCGCCTAAAATCATAGAATCTAAGCCACACGCGACTCTAAACATGTGGCGGATAAGCTGATTATCCTGATAACTATAGAGATAAGGGGTAAAGTCGGCAGGGTCAATTTGTCGGCTTTCGGAAATCCAGTCGATTAAAGGCTGTTGATTATCGCTTTCGCTTTCGCAATAAAATTCGGTGCGATTGCAGGTCGATAAAATCGCAGCCTCGGTAATTTTTTTAGTTTGCGATAACTGTTTGAGCGATAAATCGAGAATCTCAGCAGGAAAGGCCAATCGTTCGCGTATGGCGACTGGTGCGGTATTGTAATTAATCCCTATAGCAATAAGTGTCATCTATGTTATAAAAGCGGCTTTCTGGAGTGGCTATTTTAAGAAAAATCAGCCCTTTAGCCAATCAGAATAAAACAACTATCAAATTTAAGCCTATTTTCTGCTAATCTATAGCTACTTTTAACCGAAACTAAGGACGTGTTGTGCTAGTTTTAAAATTAATCGCAGCAGTTTCTGTCATTTTTGTCACTGCTTGTCAAAGTTCTCCTGAAAAATCTCAAGCCGCCACTGAGCCTGAAACGGTTGTCAGTGACTCTAAAAGCGCATCGCTAGAAAAAGAATCTGAAAAGTCTGATAAATTAAAAATAGAAACGGCAATAGACCCGCATGTGTTGTATTTGATTTTAACCGCAGAGACTGCCTTGCAACGACAGCAATATGAAGTCGCGCTAGAAGCTTATTTAGAAGCTTCTAAGCGAGTTGATGATGTCAGGGTTATTGAAAAAGCCGCAAGAATCGCTTTATTTTTAGATGATTTGCCCAAAACGGAGCAGGCGGTTTTGTTGTGGCTAGAAAAAGATAGCAAGAATATTACCGCAAGACGTATCGCATTATCTGCCGCCTTAAGTAAAAAAGATAAAACAGGTGTTCTTAAGCACTTAGACGCTATTTTGCAAGATTTCCCCGCAGATTTTGGCGAAACCATACTCGAAATTCAAAAGGGTATTAAAACGGATGAGGATGTCGCGTTTGCAGCTGATTTATTAGAGGGTTTGGAAAAACAGCATCCACAACAAGCGGCCGTTTTTTTAGCACAATCTATTTTAGCGATTCGTCAAAAAGATTATGACAAAGCGACCTTAAAAGTTGGGCAAGCCTTAACGTTGCAGCCAGAGTGGGAAAAAGCGATAGAACTGGAAGCTGAATTATTTTTATATTCAGGGAAGATGGCGTTTAAAGATAATAATCTCCCTGAGGCCTTGGCATGGTTCGATAAGGTTAAGCGTGGAAATGTTGTTTTTGATGCCTCTATGGCGGCTGTAACCGTATTGCTTGAGCAGAAAAATTATACTGAAGCGGAAGCTCGATTAGAAAAGTTGTTAAAAGAAAATCCTGAGCAACGGATGCGCCTTTTAGTAATGAAAGCCGAGATTGAGAATGAGCAAGAAAATTATCAGCAAGCCTTCGATATTTTAACGGAGACTCTAAACGAATGGCCTCAAGAGCGGGATTTATTATATGCCAGAGCGTTAACGGCTGAAAAACTAGATGATCTTGCCTCACTAGAATCTGACTTACTTAAAATTTTAGAACTAGACCCTAAAGATACGGGTGCTTTAAATGCTTTAGGTTATACGCTGGTTGATAAAACCACGCGCTATGATGAAGCTGAAAAATATTTAAAGCAGGCTCTTGAATTAGAACCTGATGAAGCGGTGATTATAGATAGTTTTGGTTGGTTAAAATTTAAACAAGGTGACTTACCAGCGGCATTAAATTATTTGCAAAAAGCCTATGAAAAAATGCCGACTGAAAATGAAATTGTGGGGCATTTAGCCGAAATTTTGTGGCGTTTAGATAGAAAGCCAGAAGCAAAGGCTCTTTTTGATAAGGCGATAGAAAAATCTCCTGAAGATAAATATTTGTTGGACTTTAAAACACGGATTCTGGATAAAGAATAATTAAATAAAATCATACACTCATTGAAAACCTATACAGGTAAAATATGATTAAACAATTATGTGATGACCTCTATGATGTGTTCTTATCAAGAACTAAGTCAGATGATCGAATCCTTCTTAATAAAGTCTCTGAGATTTTTAGTTATTTTTTTCATAACTCATTAACACTGGATTCTTTAGAAAGCTTGATTGATTTAGAAAGAAAACTAGTAAATTCAAAAGGGTTTAATAAAAATTACATTGAAAAAAATATCTTTCAAGCTTTATCCCAAGGTTCACTCGGTTGTTCTCCTAAAAAACAGCTTAAGAATAAATATTTAATTTTAGATGAAAAATTGATTAAAAGAACAAGGAGCATTGAAGAAAAAGAAAAATATACTATGTCTTTAAAGCTGGCGAATTTTTCAATTGAAATGTTCAATTTTAATAAAGCAAGAGATAATTTCAGTAGTGAAAGAAAATCACTAGCTCTTGGTATTTTAAGTAATCTTTCTAATTATTATGATATTCCAGAAGTTCTTTCTCTTAGTTTATTAGCCCTGAAAAGTGGAAAAAAACCAGTGATTGCAGCCGCTATTGAATTTGAAAAAAGGTATGCCTCTACTCGAAACCTTTCAATCTCTTTTGAAGCTGAGCAGGCATGGGATAAACATTTTAATGCAGAGAATAGCTCTTCTGGCTGGTGATAAATTGTTTTTACGCAGAAAGGTATTGTATTAATGTAAGTTTTCTTGCATTTTAAAAATTTTTTGAGCTTCTAAAGTCGCAGTTCCAAATGTATAAAAACTTTAGTAGAAGTGCTTAACTTGATTTGTGTAATACCTAAATAATTTAGCTCTTAAAGGTGAAGTTTTATGGTTTTTTGGCGATTTTTGTTATTGCTTATAATGTTTTTTTTAGCAGGCTGTGCAGAGACAGTAGTCAGACCTATAGCTAAATATAATTTATCCGATAGAGCTGAGTTTTATCAATTAAAAAAATGGTCATTTGACGGTAGATTGGCGTTGTTTGATGGTAAAGAGTCGTGGTCGGCTTCAATAGAATGGACACATTCAGACGGAAAAGATGAATTAAAATTATCAGGCCCTT
>WTBX01000431.1 GCA_013138855.1 Methylococcaceae bacterium | reverse complement strand
ACTCGTCACGACCATGTTGATTTTATATTCAACGATGGCACGGTGCTACGCTTTAATGATCCGCGTAAATTTGGTGCAGTGTTATGGGGACAAGGTGATGTCTTAACGCATAAATTATTAATCAATTTAGGGGTTGAACCATTAACGACAGATTTTAACGGTGATTATTTATATCAACGCGCTAATAACCGTAAAAAAGCGATTAAAACCTTTATTATGGATGGGCATATCGTGGTCGGCGTCGGAAATATTTATGCGAGTGAATCTTTATTTATGGCAGGAATTGCACCCACGCGCCCAGCAGGTCAGGTGAGTTTAGAGGAGTATCGAAAGCTTGCCGATGTGATTAAAGAGGTTTTAAAAAAATCAATCGCGCAAGGCGGAACAACCTTAAAAGATTTTGTCAATGAACAAGGGAAAGCGGGCTATTTCAGTCAATCATTAAACGTTTACGGAAGAGCGGGACAGCGTTGTTATCACTGTCAAAATCCTGTAGAAAAAATCATTCAAACTCAGCGAGCGAGTTATTTTTGTGCAAGTTGCCAAAAATAAAAATAGTTTGAAGTGAAAAAACTGACAGGTCTTCATGGAAATTTAAAGTTACTTGAAAGACCTGTCAGGTTTACTGCTATGAAATTTAGAGTAGATACGGCAATCATTCATGAGGTGTTGAGTATTTGTAAATATGAAAAAACCTATTTTTTCACGCCTTTTAATCAGGTTCACCACCTACTGCAACACTCAAACCATGCTCTGAGGCAAATTGATGTAAATCGCGCCGTTCTAATGCCGCTGCCATTAAATCAGGAAAAAAATCAGGACTACAGGCAAATGCAGGTGAGCCTAGTTCGGTGAAATTCGCTGCCATTTGTTTGTCATACCACGGTTTTCCCTCATCTGATAAAGCTAACAAAGTGACTAAATTCACCCCATTTGTTATTAAACGATGCGCTGTTTTTAATAAATCTTTAGCATCACCGCCTTCGCATAAATCACTAATCAGAATTAAATGGGTTTCGGAAGGACTCTCAATCAATGATTCACAATAGCGCATGGCTTTAGCTATGTCTGTACCGCCACCTAGTTGGATGCCAAATAATACATCCACAGGGTCGGTCATCATTTCGCTCATATCGACTATTGCGGTATCGAATAATACTAAACGTGTGTCTACGGTAGGTAATGCGGTGAGTACAGCGGCAAATACGGAACTGTAAATCACAGAAGCAGCCATAGAGCCTGATTGGTCAACACATAAAATTATTTTTTTGGTGCGGCGACGTTTTCGGGCATAACCTACTAAGTTTTCGATAATAATTGCGTTAATATCAGGTTGATAATGTTTTAAATTAGCGCGGATGGTAGCATTCCAATTAATGGCATTGGCTTTAGGTCGTCTGTCTCTTGCACCGCGATTAATGGCACCGCGTATGCTTTGTTCGGTTGGGGCGCGAAATTTGCGTAATAACTCTTCGACTAAAGCGGCCACTAAACGGCGAGCATTATGTTTGGCACTGTCTGGAATGTAGCCTTGCAGCATGATTAATTGCGAGACTAAATGTATATCTGGCTGGACTTGTTCTAAAAAGGCTTGGTCTTGCAATAAAGAACTAATATCTAAACGCTTAACCGCATCTTTTTGAATGATTTTAACGGCTGATTCAGGAAATAAATTTTTAACTTCACCTAACCATTTTGCCGCTTTGGGCATAGACTTTCCATAACCTGCGCTTAATTTATCGGGTACAAAACCAACTTCATATAAAGAACTTAGAGACGCATCTACGCGCTGGTCTTGTCCTTCCAAGCCACCTAATCCATCCGCATCTTTGCCTAATAGTAATCGCCAGCGGCGTTGACGTTGTTGTTCTTTAGGGTTGATTGCATTCATAGTTATTCCTGAAATATTTGGAAACGCGACTTCTAGTCGCGCACGAAACCTAAAAATACTGGAACTCGTGCGCGACTAAAAGTCACGGCTCCAATCGTAGTTACGATAAACCTAATAAGGGTAACAAGCTGTTTAAGGCACGTTCGGCTAAGTCGGCATCTATTAATTTATTTTCTTCTGCTTGAGTCTCAGTTGCTCCCTGTAAAACACGTTCGCCTAACTGTTTAAGCTCATGCTGATTAAAACTTGTCATCACACGACGTAATAATGGCAAAATCCGCATAAAATCGTCTTCTTCCAAATCTTGTAACCAGTCATCAAGTTGTTTGAAAAAAGCATCATCATGTAATAATAAAATTGCCCCTTGATATAGCAAACCTTCCAGCCATGCGGCGGTGTCAGTGACTTCATTCGCAGCCGATGTTGCTAATGCAAAAGCATGATGCAAGTCTTCAATTTTACGCTGACCTAAATCATAGAGTAAGCGTGTGCAACGACCTGTTAATAATGGCGGACAACTTCCATGTTCTGTGACTTGGTTTAGGGCTTCTATCCAGCGATTCCTAGGTTCTTCATCATTAATCGCAGCGATGGCAGCATGAGTTTTATCAATCGCCTCTATCATTTCATAGGCGGCATCTTCATTAAGCTGCAAACACGCATTAGCAAGTCCATTGCAGATACGAATAATCATGCTATCAACTAAGGCTTGTAAGCTTTCACCCGAATTAGAACGCACTGAGCCATAACGCAATTCCTGAACTAAAGATAATAAGGCTTGCATTAAATCGGGCAAATCTGCGGAGAGTGCCGCTAATGTTTGCAGGCGTTTAATTGCGGTCGGCATGATGCTATTTAAATCCGCTTGGCGTATCTCTTCTAAACAGGCGGCTAAACTAGCAACGGTGCTGAGTTCGGCAATTTGTCCTATCATGCAGCGACTAGCGGCTTGTTCTATGGTGTTACCAAAACGAGAGGCATCAATTAAATTTAATGCAAATTCAGGTTGCCATGATAATGCCCAATCTTCCTTAAACGTTCCTAAAGTTGAAGCATGGCTAATAGTCGCCCATGCAATATTTAAGATATTTAAACGATTGAATAATACCGAACGTGCCAGACCTGAGTCTTTACGCAAATCCAAACTTAAATATTGGTGTTCGGGTTGACGTTTTAGACGCAGTTTTTTAGTAATTGCCGCGAGATTTTGTTCTAGTGGTAATTGCGGAATATTTTCAGGCAAACTGCCCATCCGTGTTCCGATAATCAACTCTTGTTCGATTAGCTCTAGGGGTTGCGAATTTCCCTCAGTCATGGCTGATTGCGCTGCATCCTGCATTTCGGCAAGACTTGGAATGGCAAAGCCGCGTAATGTCGCTAAATTTTGCGCCAACATCACTGCGTCAATCACTTGCGCACTAGAGCAATCAAAGCCTTGTTTTCGTAATAATTGAGCGACTTTAGATTGCCATTCAATTACTAACGTTTGATTATCACTATTGCGTTGATGATGTTTAAATAAATGCTCATACCAGGCGGGAGACTGAATACCTGCGCCATAGCCCGATGCGTAAGCGAAACGCGAATAAAGATAAGGAATCCACGCAACTTCGGTTTTTTTGCGTTTCAAACCTTTTAATAAAGCATTGTCGTCTTTAATTTTAATTTTCGCAGCTAAAGCTGGGATATGCCACGCACCACAAATAACGACAATATTTTGATGGGTTTTGCGAGCAGCGCGTAAAATTTTACGCATCCATGCCTCGCGTAAAGCTTCACGTTGCGTTAAAGGTTTATTGATAAATTCACGACTAGCAGTCATCGCCTCCGCAATTGCCGCGAACATGGCTAAACCTGAGCTTTGATGCTCTACGGTCATTTCCCACCATAATTCACCATCGTCAAAACCTGCGGCATGGGCGAGACAGTCAAAAGGTGATTCATTAAAAATAGGCTCATCACGTTCGTCTTCGTTTTCTTCTACTTCATCTAACTCTTCATCTTCTTCATTTTGAGCTTCGGCTTCCATTTTAGCCGCTAACGCTTCCGTTTCTTGTGCTTGCAAGGCAAAGTCTATGGCGATGGGTAAATCCATCATTGTTAGTGGTGTCTCTGTGGTTGCCGCATAACGCATGACTTGCCATTCAGGTGAAAATTCGCCCCACGGATAATACACCGCTTGTGCGGGCTTAGCTGGGTCATAAATTACTTGTGCAATCGGTGGCTTCATTTCAGGGTCGGCCACTAATGACCATGAGTCCTGTAACTCTGCCGCACCTTCTAATAAAATTAAATCGGGTTTTAGCTCGTTTAATACTTTGATAAGAGAACTGGCACAGCCTGCACCATGATGCCTGATTCCCAGTAAATAAACCTGCTCGTCTAACTTCATTTCACAATATCGCGTAAAGCGACCTCTAAATCGTGATCTTTAGCGCGAACTTTTAACACTCTATCGACATAGTTACGGAAAATTTCACGATCTTCGGCTTCTTTAACCACTACCCCTTCTAAACCACTGGCGATATGAGAGGCTTCAATTTCGCCATCATCAAAATACGCTGCCATATTAATTGCTTGAGAAACGACTGAAATCGCTTCGGCAGGACTCATGGTCGCGCTGGGTTTTTGAAGTTTCTCACCGCCCGCTTCACCTTCGCGTAATTCTCTGAAAATTCGTACCACCCGCATAATTTCATCCGCCGCATTCGATGGAATGGCTAAATCCGCTGCTTTGGTAAATTTTTCAACTTTACCGCGCACAATCGCAACTTCGGTTTCCATATCGGTAGGCAATTCCAAACGCACGGTATTAAAACGCCGACTTAATGCGCGTGATAAATCATTCACGCCTTTATCTTTATCATTAGCCGTGGCGATAATATTAAAACCACGCTCAGCTAATACCACATGATTTAATTCGGGAATCGGCAGCATTTTTTCTGACAAAATGGTAATCAACGCATCTTGTACGTCGGAGGGAATACGGGTTAATTCTTCGACTCTGGCTATTTTGCCATCTTCCATCGCGCGATAAACTGGCGTTTTAACGATTGCCCCTAAATCCGTCCCTTTACTTAAACGGTAAGCATAATCCCATTCATATAAAATCTTTTCTTCGCTACTTCCCGCTGATCCTTGTACGATTAAAGAGCTATCCCCGCTAACTCCAGCCGCAAGTAATTCTGACAATAAGGATTTTCCTGTACCTGGAGGGCCATAAAGCAATAAAGCGCGATCAGTGGTTAACGTTGCTACCGCGACTTGTACTTCACGATCTGCTCCATGATATTTACGCTCAATACTATGACCATTGACTTCACCTCCAATAATAAACGTCAGCACGGCTTTAGGTGATAACTGCCATTGTGGAGGTTGAGGGTGATTTTGTTGCTTATCCCATTCTTGCAACCAATTTAATTCTTGTTGATATTGTTGTTCAGCAAGGGGTTTTAAAGTTTCACTCATTTAGTATTCTCCTGCGCATTCAGTTATTCTTGGGTAAAATTAGATGTTTTATATTAATTTCGTTTAAATAATTACATAATGAAAACTCTGACAGTTATTACAAGGGAAATAACATGGCAACTTTAATCATTCGAATGCCCGATGATAAACACAATCGCTTGAAAGCATTGGCAAAACATAGGCATTTAAGCATTAATAAGTTAATTGAAGAACTTTCAACCGTTGCTATTACTGAGTTTGATAATAGCGTACGGTTTCGTTCTTTAGCTGCAAGTGGTGATATTTCTCAAGGCTTGGAATTACTAGATAAAATTGATAGCCACTTTTCTACAAACTAATATCACTTCATTTGACATCCTTCATTCAGCTTAAAAAGTAGTTTACACTTTATTTTAAAAAAATTGTACGGAGTAAAATAGCTTTAGCTATTTTCGTGACTCGCCAACAGCTAAAGCTATTGGACTCCAATTTAAACTGTAAACCGAAAAATGAAGGATGCCCTTCATTTTATGTCTCATTTTCAAGCGCGTGACGAAAACGTAAAACAGTTAATAATTCTTCACTAAAGTTAGCATTAACCGTACTTTCTTCAATAGCATTTTGTAAGGCGGGCAACACTTCAGGTGATAATAAACCGAGTAATTTCACAAATATAGTTTGGCTATTATAGATACCACGCTTTAACTCACTGAGTAGAAATGTAGTAAATACTTCTGAGCAAGCTAAATCTAATGAAAAGTTATAGTTATAAAGCCATTTAAAAAAATCAGCGTCTAACCATAGCTTATTTTTAGTGGCAACCAATTCACTTAATAAAGTGCGAACGGTGGTTTTATCTACTCCAACGATTAAGGCCGACAATGATAGTGAGGGGCATTTTTTGCCTTTATAACACTGACACCAC
>WTBX01000044.1 GCA_013138855.1 Methylococcaceae bacterium | reverse complement strand
AATATTTTGAATTTTTAGAATAGGTACGCCTTTATTAGTGTAATGCTCACGCTTTAAATTTGCACCAAACGGTCCATCAACAATATCTTGCTTATAATTATCGCAAAGGTCTTTAAGAAGTGTAATGTTTAATGCTTTCATAAGTCCCAACCTTGAGATATATCTTGAACTTGTAGTTCAATATCTGCATCAGAAACCTGTGCTGATTTAGGTAATGGATGTGCCTTTAATGCTGCAAGTAAAGCTTGCGCTGAACCTTTTTTAAACCCACTTCCATCGCAACCATTTGAAACATCCGCAAACGTCTTCACTTTATCAATTATCAATTGCTCATTATCCATTATCAACCGCCCAACCTTTCAACAATTCCGCAATAGCCTCAGGGCTTGGTAAATCATTTTTATAATTATCAGGAAGCTGCGTTACAACCGAATAACTGGCTACACCAATAGGACGACTCGCCGTCCTTAACGCATACTCAACCACCGTCTTATTCTTATTACGACAAATAATAATCCCAATAGGTGCATTCTCACCCTCACACCGCTCTTGTCTATCCAAAGCCTCAAGATAAAACTCCATCTTACCTTTATGCTCTGGCTTAAAATCTCCAATCTTCAACTCAATAGCAACCAAACAACGTAAACGACGATGAAAAAGCAACAAATCAATAAAATATTCCTGCTCACCCACCTCTAGCCGATATTGATTACCAATAAAAGCAAAACTACCGCCCATTTCAATCAAAAAATTACGCAAATTCTGTATCAACGCTTGTTCTAATTCACGCTCAGAATGCTTTTCACTTAACTCTAAAAAATCAAAATTATAATGGTCTTTAACCGCTAAAATAGCCTGAGACTTTACACTTTCAGAAAGAGCCTGTTCAAAATTAGTCTGCCCAAGTAAATATTTTTCATAACTTTTATTGTCCAACTGATGCTGTAAAACAACCTTTGTCCAGCCATAACGCGCTGTTGAACGCAAATAAAACTCACGTTCTAATTCATCCTTACAACGGCTCATTATTAATAAATTTTTACTCCAACTAATTTCTCCAACCAATGGTTGGAGTTTTTCATTATCAGAATATTGCATATAAAACTGTCGCATATACCAAAGATTTTGAACCGAAAAACCATTTCGTCCTGAGAACTCAACTTGTAAATCATTTGCCAATGTTTTTACAACTGTTTTCCCCCAACCTAACGCGACCTGTTTCTCATGAATGCTTTTGCCAATTTCCCAATAAAGAGCTAATAATTCTTTATTAACTGCTCGCATAGCCTGAAATTGGTGTGAACGAATATGCAGTTTAATTTCATCTAAAAAATGACCATAATCATCGCTATCAATTATTAATTTCTCATTATCCATTATCAATTAATCCTTTAATTGAGGATAAAACCTCAGCACTCTGAGCATCCAAAGCTGCAATTTCCTCTAAAATCACAGACGGCTGACGCAACGGCTCTTCTTCGGGCGTATTCGGATTCTTAATCGACAAATCAAAACTCTCGCCATCAATATCCGCAATATCCACCGACCACGACTTATCACTGTCCGCAAAATCCGCCTGCAACGCCACAAAATCGCGCAAATCCTCATCATTCAAAGGATTCGTCTTACCCATATTCCGCCCAACATCCAACTGATAAAACCACACCTTAGAAGTCGGCGCACCCTTATCAAAAAATAACACCACCGTCTTAACACCGGCCCCCAAAAACGTACCACTCGGACAATCCAACACCGAATGCAACGAACACGACTCCAACAACTCACGCCGCAACGCCTTAGACGCATTATCAGAATTCGACAAAAACGTATTCTTAATCACCACAGCCCCACGACCGCCCGCTTTCAAAAACTTAATAAAATGCTGTAAAAACAAAAACGCCGTCTCACCCGTCTTAATCGGAAAATTCTGCTGAATCTCCTTGCGCTCCTTACCCCCAAACGGAGGATTCGCCAAAATCACATCAAAACGATCTTTCTCCTCAACATCCGATAAATTCTCCGCCAAAGTATTCAAATGCAACACATTCGGCGTATCAATCCCATGCAAAATCATATTCATAATCGCAATCACATACGCCAAAGACTTCTTCTCCTTCGCGTAAAACGTCGAAGTCTGCAACGTCCGTAATTGCGACGTACTCAAAGCTAAACCCTTACCATCCGCGTCATAACGCAAAAAGTCATGCGACTCACATAAAAAACCCGCCGACCCACACGCGCCATCATAAATAGTCTCACCAATCACAGGTTTAACCACCGCAATCATCGCCCGAATCAACGGACGCGGCGTGTAATACTCCCCGCCATTCCGCCCCGCATTGCCCATATTCTTAATCTTAGACTCATAGAGATGCGACAACTCATGCTTCTCAGCTTGCGAGCGAAAATGCAACAGATCAACCAACTCCAAAACATCCCGCAACGAATAGCCACTTTGAAAACGATTCTTAATCTCACTAAAAATCTCGCCAATCTTATATTCAATCGTATCCGCAGAAGTCGCACGCTGTTTAAAGCCCTTGAGATAAGGAAACAACTCATTATCAACATAAGCAATCAAATCATCACCCGTCAACGCTGAATCATGGTCAAACGAACCCTCCGTCAACTTAGGCGCAGCCCAACGCGACCAATGATGCGCCGCATCAATAATAAACGTATAAGACTGACCACGCAGCTCGGCTTCAATCGCCCGCTCGCCTTCTAAATCATCCAGATATTTTAAAAACAAAATCCACGAAGTCTGCTCAGTATAATCCAGCTCAGTAGTACAACCAGCCTCTTTCCAAAGGACATCGTCAATATTTTTAAAGGTTTGCTCAAACATGGTTTTTAATTGTTAATAGAAAAAAGAGAGTAACTTCCTATAATACACGGAGACGCGACTTTTAGTCGCGCACGAGACCTAAAAAGATCTAAAAAAAACAGGGAAAAGTATAAAACAGAGACACGACTTTTAGTCACACAAAGTGTGTACTTATTACAGTTTGAGTAATTATGACTCGTGCGCGACTAAAAGTCGCAGCTCCGCCTGAATAGTTACAAAGGAGAATAGATAATTAGTCTATCAATCTTGAATAACAATTATAAAATTAGGAGCTAAATATAGAAAATTGTTAGCGAATGTAACAATTAATAAAAATAGGGGGGTAATGCGAAATTATCAACTAATAACTAACCATTATTAATTAATAAAAAATGGCGGAGAAGCAGGGATTCGAACCCTGGGAGGGGATAAACCCTCAACGGTTTTCAAGACCGCCGCTTTCGGCCACTCAGCCAC
>WTBX01000029.1 GCA_013138855.1 Methylococcaceae bacterium | reverse complement strand
AACGCCCTTTACGTCCTAGACCGCGTTGCCGTTTTAATAATTGACGCTTATTATGTTTTTTGCGCTTTTTATTGATTTTTTTAGTGGCGACGGCTTCTATTGCTATGTCCATCACTGGTGATAAATGTCTGGGTCTAAAGCCAATCAATAATAATACAATGCCATAAATAAACGCGCCTGCTGCAATGGCAAGTGCGAGATAAAGGATTTTATCGAACGCTTCCCAGTGATACCACAAGCTAATATCGACAAAATAATATAAACTTGCCCCCATTGCACTATTAGCAACGGTGACTCTTAATAAGTAACTCCCCCAGCCATTAGCGGGTTGATAAACCTTTTCTTTTAATAAATGCGTTAATAATAAGCTGGCATTAAAAAATGCGCCTAAAGAGGTGGCTAAGGCTAAACCAACGTGTGCCAGTGGATAGAAAAGCATCAAGTTAAAAACCATGTTCGCAATCATGGCGTAAATGCCAAAACGCACAGGCGTTTTCATGTCTTTGCGCGAGCTAAAAGCAGGGACGAGGATTTTAACCAAAATAAAACCCAACAAACCGACTGAATAAGCCATCAAACTTCTGCCCGCCATTTGTACATCATTTATCCCAAATTCATTATATTGAAATAAGGTTGATAACATGGGTTCGGCTAAAGTTAATAAGCCTAAGGATGCGGGAACGCCAATTAATAACACTAGGCGCAAACCCCAGTCTAAAGAACGCGAAAAGGCAACCGTGTCATTTGCAGCGTGATTTTTAGATAAGCTCGGTAGAATCACTGTTGCCAAGGCAATACCAAAGATACCTAAAGGAAACTCAACTAAGCGGTCGGAATAATAAAGCCATGACACACTGCCTGTTGCTAAAAATGAAGCGAGTAAGGTATCTAATAATAAGTTGATTTGTGTCACCGATACGCCAAAAATAGCGGGTAACATTAACTTCATAATTCGCTTAACACCCTCATCTTTAAAGCCGAATTGAGGACGCGGCAATAAGCCTAAACGCATTAAAGCAGGAAACTGAAACGCGAGTTGTACCGCCCCTGCAACAAAAACTCCCCATGCTAAGGCGGTGATCGGTTGTGGCATTAAGGGCGATAACCACAACGCTGCTGCTATCATGCAAATATTTAAAAAGACGGGCGTAAAGGCAGGAACGGCAAAATGTCCATGAGAATTTAAAATCCCCCCCGCAAAGGCAACCGAGGAAATAAAAAATAAATACGGAAAAGTGATACGCAGCATTTGTACCGCTAGTTCATATTGTCCGCCTTCCCACATAAAACCTGGTGCGAATAGCATGATTAATAGAGGGGCAGCAATCATGCCGATAATAGACACCCCCATTAACACTAAGGCCAGCGAACCTGCGGTTCTATCAACAAATAATTTTAACGCTTCATGACTGCCTTGCTCCTTATAATCAGCGAGAACAGGGACGAAGGCTTGAGCAAATGCCCCTTCTGCAAATAACCGTCGTAAAAAATTGGGGATTTTAAAGGCGACAAAAAAAGCATCTGTACCAGAGTCTACGCCAAAAATTCTAGCAAACAGCATATCGCGAATGAAGCCTAAAATCCTTGAAATCATCGTCATGCTACTAACGATTGCCGTCGATTTAAAAAGTTTTCTGCTCAAAATAATGTTCCAAAAGTGTCTATGTTGTTGACAATCATACCATTTAACAAGATAATATGCGGTTCTTACAATCTATAGCACGAATCGAGTAACTATGGCTAATACAGCACAAGCTAAAAAAAGAGCGCGTCAGGCAGAAAAAAGCCGTATTCGCAACACAGGACAACGTAGCAATCTACGTACCTATGTCAAAAGAGTAATCGCAGCCGTTGAATCTGGTGATAAAGAAGCAGCACAACAAGCCTATAATACTGCTGTTCCTGTTCTCGATTCAGCCGTTACTAAAGGACTTATTCATAAAAATAATGCCGCACGTAACAAAAGCAGATTAAATAAAAGAGTTAAATTAATGGCGTAACGCTTTTAAACTTTCTCTTTAAAAAAGCCGCAGTATCTTAACAGGTACTGCGGTTTTTTTATGCCTGTTAATTAACAACTTACAATTAAGAATTAATCACAATGCGAGCGCGTTTGCATTAAATTCCCATACAGCGCGTTACTGACATTAAGTTAAGGGGTTTTTATTTTCAATACGATATTATCAGAAAATATATAGCACCATGAAGGACATGAAGAGCATGAAGATAAAAACCTTATGACTCTCATGCTCTTCATGGTAAAAAATATAATAGAAACATTTCGTCTTGTACGATAAAAAGAGGGCAGCTATTGAGAGCGAGAAATTTTTGAAGTGCTATTATTATAGAAACTTATCTTAATATCGGTAGACTTATAATATAAATAGTCGTTATCATTTAAGGTTTCTTCTTAGTAGACTTAAGAAAAGACTTAAATTTATATCACAGAGCTATCGTAAACAGATAAGTAAGAGTACATAATTATTCTAACAAAAAAATCAAGAAGCGAACTTCAATATATTAGAAAGCTTATGATTGAGTACTTATATTTTTGTATTTTTCGTAGATATTTATTCATTCTGCGTAACATAGGTTAATAATCGAACAGCACGAAGCTTAATTTTCGTAAGTGTTCAGTCCCCCTCTTAAAAAAAGAGGGGTTAGGGGAGATTTTATTAAATAAATCCACCTCAATCCCCCTTTTCCAAAGGGGGAGGTGAATACTTACTAATTTTCTTAAGGATGAACCCCGCAATGAAATCTATATTTAATAACTCAATGTTTGGATTTTTAAACCCTCACAAACAAAAGCTATTAGAAAGACTGTCACTTTTAAAAGACTCAAATCAAGCTCTCAGCGATGAATTAGATAGTTTAGAGATAGCGGAAACGGATGATTATTATCGTTTAGTTGAAGCAGAGCTTAATTTTAAGTCATTGCTCAAACAAGTTGAAGCCTGCTATGCAAGTAAGAAGTTTCCTTTAACCTTGACCGCACAACAAGAGCTTGAGGAAATTAAGCGTGTTTATATTGAAGATACCCATGATTTATTTGAAATTATTGATAAATACCAAAACTCAGAACAAACTCTTCCTGTTATTCTTATTGCCTTAAATCTATGTCGTGCTTTGCAGGTACTGAGTATTATTTTTTTAATATCATTAGAAAGCAGTGTGATTTTAATTAATGATTTATGGGATTTGTGTTACCGAATATATCAACGGGCAGAAACCTTAGATCTATTAAGTTTTCAAGCCAATCTTGATAATAAAGGCTTTTCAATTGCGGTGTTATTTAAACAGTTAATTGTTTTTCATAGTCTTGATATTCAAAAATTAACGGCTCAAAATAAAAAAACGGTCTTTTTTTCATTGATTAGAATTGTAAGTTTCATTGAGATTAAAAACGCTACTGACTTAAAATACGGTGATGTGGTACTGACGTTTGATTTGAACAAAGACCTTCCGCCGTTTCGAGTGGAATATAGTAAGCTAGAACTTTGTGAGCATATACACTACATTAAAATTTCCGATGTTATCAATCTAGTGCAGCGGCTTTTGCAGAGTGCTAGTGGTAATAATCAATTATTTTTGGATAATTATGATTTATTTTTTCCACTATTTAACGCCTTAGAACAACAAAAAAAACCGCAGCGAAATTTTACCCGAATCGAAAGCGATCATGATTGTCGTCTTTTATTAGGGCTGGATAATGTGATTGCTTTTTTAGATGATCATGAAAAGAATCTTGAAGCTAGCAAACCAGACTCGCTGTTGAGTAAAGCTTCGGAAAATATAGAAAAAAAAGAGCCTTTACCTTATTCCTTTATCGAAAAAAATCATATTATCAACAGTACCCTTAATGGTTATGCCATTTATTGGGAGGCAAGTGTTAGCCCCAAACCTAAAGAGGGCGATATTATGGCTATTTTTCCTCACTTTCATCGAACTTTAAGAGGGGAAATTGGTTTTGTACGCAGAGTAACGCCTTCTGATGAAAATATGATTGTTGGCGTTGAATTGATTTGTTTAGGTTCGACGCTGATTCGTATTGAAAAAGAAGATGAGTTAAATACCGAAAAACAGGTAGTGCTGCTGTATGGCTCGCCAAATTATTCCTTGAGTATTCTTTGCGATAAGTTGCTAAATTATAAAAGTGGTGATTATATTTCGGTGATTCTAAAAAATAAAAAACACAAATGCCAGTTGGGAGAAACAATCAATTCTAATGAATTGATTAAGCAGATGAAGTTGATAATAGAGTGATGTTACGCATAGGAATGAAAATTAAATAATATCTGAAACTTAAAATATATTTTTACCATGAAGGGCATGAAGAAAATGAAGATAAAATTCTTAAAACTTCATGTTCTTCATGCCCTTCATGGTTATAAAATTTACAATGGGTAACTCGCTTCCTTAGTCGTTACAATATGTTTTTAAGTGTGCGATTAACGCTTCAAAACGATTCAAACTGACGCTGATATTTTTAATATCAAAAGCTTGTATATAAGCTTTCAACTCCCCGCTGTAATCTTGAAGTATCTGAGTTTGATATTCATTCGCTAACTGCTCTAACTGCTCGGCAAAATTATTCATGCTAGAAATTTTATTGCTTCGTTGTATATCTTGCCATAGCGGATACAGTTCATTTTCCAGTTGCTCGATAATTGTTTCCAGATTGTCCCGCGTTTGTGTAGAAAGTTCTGGCTCAGTTTGTATTTCCTCTTGTTGGCGTTGCTGAAAGGGCAGAAAACGACAGATTTCTTCAAATAAATCAGACCTTAATACTGGCTTGCGTAAATAACCGTCAAAATTACTGGATTTAATTTTTTCATAATCACTTTCTAATACCGAAGCGGTCAATGCGATAATGGGTATATCGCGCATGGATTTAATTTGTTCCGCCGCTTCAAAGCCTCCCATCACAGGCATTCTAATATCCATTAACACTAAATCTATCCCGCCATGTCTGACTAAAGCAATCGCTTGTTCGCCATTACAGGCTTCCTTGATAGTAATGGCAGTTCTGACAAAATTTTCCTTAACAACCGCACGATTGCTATCAATATCATCAACCACCAATATAGTTGCGGGTTCTAAAGAAATACTTTCCAAGTCAAATTTTGTTTGAGATTCGGTTTCAACTTGCTGCACTCCAACATCGACACTATGTAATACAATGCTGAAAGTTGTGCCTTTGCCAACGTCACTTTCTACTAATAACTCACCATTCATCATTTCAGTCAGTCGTTTACAAATAGACAGCCCCAAC
Organism: Methylococcaceae bacterium; assembly: GCA_013138855.1. Classification (GTDB taxonomy): domain Bacteria; phylum Pseudomonadota; class Gammaproteobacteria; order Methylococcales; family Methylomonadaceae; genus WTBX01. The sequence goes on along the minus strand of WTBX01000029.1, from coordinate 283 downwards.
CCCGTCCCGCCATATTTTTTTGCACTTTGGTCATTTTGCTGTTCAAAGATATGAAAGATTTTATCTTGCTGACTTTTAGGAATACCGATACCCGTGTCCTGAATTTTAATGATTAAATCTAAAATGCTATGGTCGTGTTCACGATAGGCTTTTTCGGCTATCATTTTTACATAGCCATCATGAGTGAACTTCACTGCATTTCCTAATAGATTAAATAATAATTGTCGTAAACGCATTCCATCCAGCAATAAGGTTTCTGGAATTTCTGAATCAATTTCGATTA
>WTBX01000195.1 GCA_013138855.1 Methylococcaceae bacterium | reverse complement strand
CCTCTTCTGGCGGTATCGTCTTAGTTGAAACCTTAAATATTCTTGAAGCTTATGATTTAAGCAAACTCGATAATATTGCGCGTAAACATTTAATTAGTGAAGCCATGCGCCGCGCTTATCACGATAGAGCCTTATATTTAGGTGATAATGATTTTGTGGAAGTCCCTGTATCGCAATTATTAAACAAAGATTATGCCGCAGGCTTAAGAAGCACCCTTCGCATGGACAAGGCTTTGCCAAGTCAAGCTCTAAGCGGTGAGAATAAAGCCAAAACAGGCGGTCGAAATACCACCCATTTTTCCGTTATTGATGCGGAAGGTAATCGCGTTTCCGCCACCTTAAGCATTAACTTTCCCTTCGGAGCAGGTATTATTGCTAAAGGCACAGGGGTAATTTTAAATAATGAAATGGATGATTTTGTTAGTAAAGCGGGCGCGATGAATGGCTATGGCTTAGTCGGTGGTGTTGCTAATGCAATTGAGCCTGAAAAACGGATGTTATCCAGCATGTCACCGACTTTTTTAGAAGATGAAAACCGTGTTGCAGTCTTAGGTACACCAGGTGGCAGTCGTATTATTTCGATGGTGTTATTAGCAACTTTAGATTTTGCCGAAGGTCACGCACCCGACTCATGGGTTTCCGTCCCGCGATTTCATCACCAATACATGCCTGATGAAATTCTTTATGAACCAGAAGGTTTAACCGAAACCGAAAAACAAGGTTTATCGGCATTAGGTCATTCCTTAAAACAAAAAAGTTATAAATACGGCAATATGCAGGCTGTAGAATTAAATAAAAATAATGGTCAATTAAAGGCTGCTAGTGATCTTAGAGGTGAAGGTTTCGCTGATGTGCGTTAAGCAAACACAACAGCTTTCATAACAGACAAGTAATTTAGGAACAGGCATAAAATAACTTGAGCAACTTTTTAAACCTCCGAGGTCTTAAAGACCTCGGAGGTTTGTCGCACATTAACTTTTAAATGATTAACCGAATTACGCAGCGGAGTGAAAAACACGTTTTTTCACTGACGTTGCAAATCACAATATAGACTGATAGTTTGGAGTTCAATAGCTTTAGTCGTTATGAGGTGGAATATGCACAGGAAATACGCTGTCGTATGGATTTGCAAACAGTTTTTTTGAAATTATTGGTGAATAATTCTATATGGCTCTTCTCCCCCTTTGATTCCCGCCTTGTAAAGCTTCATACAAGCCGTTTACTTAAAAAAGTTTCATAATTTTTTGACATTCTAAATTGTCTTTTAATTTATCATCTTGTAGAGAATCTATTTTTTCTATAATCACCGCATTACTCACGCCTGATATTTGTAATTGTCCTAAAATAGAAATAAGTGATTTGTTAAAATTAAATTTTTGTTTTCTATTTTCAGAAACTTGATGTGTTTTTAAATATTCTTCACACATTATCAATTCTTGTTCAGCTAATTCATTTAGGTTGATTAATTCCAATAGTAAATCTTCTAAAGTTCCTTTTTTTGATTGGCTATTATGAAAAATATAACCGCCTATTTCGTGATTATTTTTAAGAGTTAATTCTGCTTGATTTATAACACACTCTAATTCATTAGATAAATGTGTACAGCGTTCTTTAATTCCTTTTTCATCGGCATCTTGAAAAATTAAAAAACGGTAATTTAAATTATTGTCATGCGGAAACCCATCTTCATCTAATAGCGGAAGTTTTTGATAGAGGTTGAGTAAATCTTTAACTTCTTTATCATGCGAATCCCCAGTGGCATTATGAAAAAATATCATTGCTTCTTCGTTTTCCCACGCGCTTACGGGTAAATTTACATGCGGTTTTTGATAGCCTAATTTTCTATTTTCAAGCGGTAAACTTTTCACCAGTTCTAAAAACCAGCTTTTAAAGGGTTCAGGAAATTTGTTTAATATTTGTTTGTATTTTTTGAAACCGTTGATTTTTAATAATCTTTCTAAAAAAGCAATATCATGTGCGCCTTCACAGATAACGATAATCCATTTTGTGGTCATGTTAGGCTTTTCCTCTAATATCTAGGTTTATTTGCTCTACTAAACCTGCGAGTCTTTCGCCTTCGATTCGTTTGGCTATCACTTGTGAACCGTCTAGTTTTAAGAAAAAAGCGGTGATTAATTCATTTTGATAATCATTTTTTACGAAGGCATCAACGCATTCTTTTGAGTGGGTGCTTAGGAAAACTTGGACATTGAATTTTTCGGCTAATTGTTGAATAAAGCGGGTGAAGTCTATTAATAGTGAATAGTGGATAGCGGTTTCAAATTCATCAATGCAGACTACGCCATTTTTAGCGGCGGCAAAGGTGAGGGCGATTTCAAAAATGCGTTGCAGTCCTTCGCCGTACTGGGTTATATCGACGCTATGTTCTGGAAATTTACTTGAGTTCACTAAAAAGCGTTGAATACTGTAATCTTCTGAGAGCTGTATGTCATCTATGGAATCATCCACCTGTTTTATAAACTCAATCACCGATTTTATTGCTAATGCGCCTTCTTCGGTTTTTTGTTCTAAGTTTGCGGCATGGTTTCTTAAAATGGCTTCTTGGTCTTTAAAATAGGGGCTTTTAAATGCCGCATGGCATATTTGTTCAATGGGGCTGCTTTGGCGTTTTAGGTCGGATTGGCTAAAGGTGTGTATTTTACAAAACAGCGTATCTTGTTCGATGGTGCTTTGTTGTTGGTAGGAGGTTAGGTAATCATTGCCTTGTTCAATGTCGGTTTCTATGTATTTGTTAATGACTTGGCTTATGTTTATGCCATTGAATTGGGCGGTGAGGTTTATGTCTGAAAAATGTTCGTCTAACCAGCGAGCATTTAATGCGTTGAGTTTATGGCGTTGACGTATTATTTTAAATATTTCCGCTAAATCATTTTGCATGATTAGGCAATAAACCGCTTCTAATAAGGTGGTTTTGCCTGTGTTGTTTTTTCCTACAAACAGGTTAATGCGATTTAAACCTTCAAGTTTAAAGTTGTTAAACACTTTATAGGTTTCAAAGTTGATTTCTGTAAAGTGTTTGTTCACTGCACTTTTAAAGCGTACAGTATTTTTATTGGTATTAATGTTTAAGTCACTTTCTGATGCTAATAGTGTTTTGAAATCGTTATAAAGTGTTTGAATGGTTTGTTGTTCTGAGCTATCGAAATCATTTTGATAACGTTTTAAATCTGAAATTGAGGCTGTTAAGGTTTGTAGATGTTTTTCTATTCGCAGTTTAGTTTGCTGTTGCTGGCCTGTTATTGCTAAAGCAGCAGCATAATAATTTAGAGTATTGGTATTTTTATCGTCAATTGCTAGAGAGTTTTCAAATAGTTCAATAGCGCGTTTCGTCTCGCCTGCCCCTGCGAGTGCGGTGGCATAACTGTTTAGGGTGACGGTTTCTTGATTATCAATTATTAAAGACTTTTCAAACAGTTCAAAAGCGCGTTTGCTATCGCCTATTTCTGCAAGCGCAGAGGCATAACTGCTTAGGGTGACGGCATCTTGATTATCAATTGATAAAGACTTTTCAAACAATTCAAAAGCGCGTTTGCTTTCGCCTATTTGTGCAAGCGCAGTGGCATAACTGGTTAGGGTGACGGCATCTTGATTATCAATTGATAAAGACTTTTCAAACAATTCAAAAGCGCGTTTGCTTTCGCCTATTTGTGCAAGAGCAGTGGCATAACTGGTTAGAGTGACGGTATCAATTGGATTACATTCAACTGCATATTGATAAAGTTTAATTTTAAAACTCAAATCAAAAATACTTTTGGCAAGATCAAAAAGATTTTTCGCTAACAATTTAGGGTGATTGCGTTGGTTTTTTCGTAAATACTCTAATTTTTGTTCAGCTTTTGTAAGTCTTCCGTTCTTAATATCATTGAGAATTTGATTTTTAAGTTTATTAACCTTGTCCAGTTCCTCAAAAGGATTTTTAGCATTACGGTTAAGGTTTTTATTTCTATATTTCATAATTTTAATAATTCTCGCTCTGCGTAAAAGTTTATCTAAGAGCATTCCGTGTCTCGTAACTCAGCTGCATAGATACTCTCTTAAAATACAAATTTATATTGCTAATTTTAACTCTAACTCTTGCGGAATCAAACAAGAATCAAAGGCAAGAACCAAAGGGGTCAGAATCAAAGGGGAATCAAAGCAGAAACCAAAGAGAACCAAAGGGGTCAGAGAACCAAAGGAGAACCAAAGGGGTCAGAGTAACTT
>WTBX01000134.1 GCA_013138855.1 Methylococcaceae bacterium | reverse complement strand
CCGAAGCCACTGCAATATAAGTAAACGCCAACATAATCAGCGTTTGCACTTCTGCCGTTTCTAAAAAACGACTAATAATTGGCATTAATTGTCGCCAGCTCATAACTTCAATGTTAGAAAAATCATCTGCGGCGACTTCTTTAACAATGGCGGTAATTTTTGCTTGAGCGACGGTTAAATCGGAGCGTCTATTTTTACGCATTAACGCGATTTCATGCGCACCGTTAGGAAGGCTAATTAGTGCTTGTAAGGCTGCATTCGAAATAAAAATTCCACTGCTATCAATCGAAGGGGTCTCGGTTTTTAAAATTCCGCGCACTTTAAATAAATCATTCGCCATAAAACCATCAGCGGTTTGCCCGATAAAGACTAACTCATCCCCTAACAAAACATCTAGCGAACGCGCTAATTTTTTGCCAATGACTACGCCATGACTATCCGTAGCATTTAGCCATAAACCTGTTTGTAAATGTTTATGAATTTCGGTGACTGTTTTTTCATACTCTAAATCTATACCGCGTAAATGCACTCCAGCCGAACTTTCATCGCTCGCCATTAAACCAAAGACGTGCAATCGAGTGGTCGCATAAAACTCATTAGTTCTAAACTTTCTAACGAGTTCAAAAGCCTTAGGAATCATCGCATAAATATCAGGATCATCTCGATAGCCTTGAACATGGAGTTGTATATCTCCATTATTCATCGCCACCGCATTATGTTTACTGCCTTGCACCATACCCGCCATTAGGGTGGCAAAGACAATCATAATGGTGCAGGCAAACGCCATTGCTAGGGTGGTGACTAGAGAGCGTTGCCAGTTTCGATAAACATTGCGGCTTGCGAGGGTTAAAATATTCATGATGATTATTTTTGAATGAAGGTTTTTTCTGCTTTTATAACTGCTCAATCAAATCAAGCTCAAAATTTAGATGTTTTTTAAAATGTTGAAAATCTTTATCCGCAGTCAAAATGGTAAATTCATAGTTATGAGCAATTGCACATAATAAAAAATCGGTATCTGAACCTTGTACGCCATTAGCTCGGCATAAGTTATAAAACTGTGCGGCGGTTTCAAAATCAGTTGTTGTTACTGGGTAATCAGGAAAGGCTCTTAATTTGGCTCGAATGCGTTCAAATTGAGCTTCATGTTGTATGCCTGAGAGTATTTCCTGCCGAATTACGCCAAGCATGACTACTTGTTTTTGTTCAATTAGTTTGGTTAATTGTTCAACGCTTGGTTGATGCTGTTGAGGTTTTTTTCGGCGTAAAGCTTGTGACCAGATGCAGGTATCAACTAAAACCCTCATTGTCTGCCACGTTGTTTTTTATAATCGTAATCTTCGTGGAAGTCGATTTTTCCAAATTCTTGGATAATTTCTTTTTGTAGTGATTGCAGATAAATTTCTAAGGCTTTTTCAATAGTTTCTTGCAGGTTTTGATGATGTCCTAGTTGTTGTGCTAGTTTCGCGCTGTTGTCATCATTGATGTTGATGTTAATCATTAGCTTCCTCCTGAGAGGGCAGAGTATAGAAAGTAGAAAATAGACCATCTTAATCGTTCATGGTTTCGCTGTCATTTATCCTTATGGATATAGCAATTAATGAAGAATGTTTTTTATAATAGAAATAAAGATATTATGCACTTGCTCAAACAGATAATTATCAATTTTTTAAGAAAACCGTGCTATTAAAACTCGGTGGAGCTTACAACCGTTTTCACGACTAAAGTCGCCGTTCCTATTATCATTTTCTAGTTTCAATGTTTCGGGTTGAAACGAACCGTATAGAGACGGTATCGTAAAATAACCGCACGATAAATTATAAGAGCCACGCCAAGAAAGTTTATAATGTCCCACAGTTACTTTTATAACCATAAATATCGAAATGATGGAAAAACAAGCTGCCCCGCACATTGCAGATGACGAACAACTTAAAAAGCTACGCACCGCACTCGCCATTTCTCAAGGCACAAAACTGCTATATGTCTTAAAACAAGAAGCAGAATCAACGGTTTCTCATAACCAAATCAAACGTGTAAGCTACCTCACCAGTTTATTCTCAAAAATTCATCGCGAAATATTCCACCATTGGCAACAACAAGCCACTACCACGCATAGACCTGGAACCATGAATGATGCGAATAAACGCCAAGCATTTCGCAAAACCATTGGGCAATTAGTCTTAGATAACGACGAGCATCAAGAAACCGCTATTTTTGATAATAACGGCTTCGTGATTCAATCTGAAAACATCGCCGAAAGACTTGCTGATTTCTATCTAAAAATGCGGGCGATTAGACCCTTTGATTACGGTAATCGACTCACCCTAGATTTTTTTATGACCGTACTAGGAAGACTGCCCGCCTTTAAAGCCGTCTATGAACAAAGCATTGATTTTAGACGATTGAAACAAAGAGATTCGATTGTAATGCACGATTCAAAAGGCAGTCTCTATGAAGTCATAACCGCTTTTGAACATGCTTTAGACCCCACACGCAATAGAAACCTAGCCAATCAAGCCAATGGCTATGGCATCTGGCCAGAAAATAAAAAGTTCATTTCAGGTATATCCTTCTTATCACATACTATGGACGATAAGGTGCCGTGCCTAGTGACCATTAATGGCGGCTTAGTCCCGATAGAAACCATTGAAGAAAATTTATTTTTAGTCGGGAATCATTTAGCTGATTATCCTTTATGTAAACCTGAAAATATTATTGGTTATTTACCTAATACCGAATCCTTACGCAGCCCTGATAAAACCGATATTGATGGCATTGCTATTGGTGAAAATGGGGTAGCACCGCTGTTTTGTTTGGATGTGAATATTTTGACAGGACTCAGCTCCGCCAGCCATGCAGAACTTGATGAATTATTAAAACAATGTGCGGGAAATAAAACCTCTGTTTTTAAATTAGCTAATAATGAACGGTTAAAAAAACGCTTATTAGCCAATGCGAAAGGAGAGCGACGCTTACGGCGTACCGTAGAAATTGCTTACGAGCGTTTAAGTAAAATGGTCAACAAATTAGAAGCGGCCAAAGAAGGTATTTTTGCAGGTAAAACTCCTGTTGAAAACCCACAATTATTTATGTCGATGGGTGGCGCAGGGTCAGGAAAAACAGCGGTGGAAGAAATTGCTCACGCTCAATGCGGTGATAATTTTGTGATTGCGTCCTTAGATGAATTTCGTAAACAAAGTGATTTATATATCGTATTAACAGCGGCGAATCATCACAGTGACGATTATGTTTATGTTGAACCTTTTGCTAATTATTTACGTGATTTAGTTGCCAAACACGCGCGTGAATTAGGCTTTAATCTTTTATACGATGGCACGGGGATTCCCTTTAGACCTCGATATTCTGAAATTGTAAATCAATTTAAAGCCTCAGGATTTGATACCCAAGTGGTAGCCGTTGATGCCTTTATCGTTAAACCGCAAGGACGTGAAGAAGAGTTACAACGCTCAGGCGTGGTTTGCAGCGTTAAAAGTCGTTATGAAGAAACAGGACGCGCTTTGCCGTGGGTAGTGACAGTTTATAAACATTTACGCGCACCGCGTTCTTTTTTACATGCGATAGAAGAGCCGTGTTTAGATAAAATTTCTTTATTTGCGAACGATGGCGAAAAAGATCAGCATTATTTAGTAGCGGAAAATTTTAATTTTAGTGAGGGTGACGTTGAAGAATTACAACAGCAACAAAAACAAGGAACCTTGATTGCTTATTTAACTTCGCAAATTAAAACGCGCGAGGGTTCGGTTTTAAAAAATCTAGCGCAAGGGAATGAAGAGGAAATAGATAAATTGATGGCACGAAATCCTGCTTTTGAGGAGGCTAATGTAGCGTATCAAATTTATAGTAATGAAAATGGAGCGCGGGTTTTATTGATTTATAACACGCGACGAATGGTTGATTTTGTGGAAAAAAGGCAGTTAAATCCAAATGCTTCGGGAGAAGCGGGTTTGTTGCATAAAATTGATGTACTGGCGTTTCATATAGATCCCGAAAATAAAGAACCGTGGTTGATACGTTTACAGGATTCGGTAGTGAGGAAATAGTTTCGACTTGTATGATTATTCAGAATGACATCAAGACTGGCGGCTGCCTGAAAGACGTAGTCTTTTGGGTAGCTGCCAGTCCCCCACTAAATATATTAATTTGAGCATGGGGACTGGCAGCAAACTAAAGGGCTTTGCCCTTCAGCTTGCCGCCAGTCTTTTAATCGTACA
>WTBX01000216.1 GCA_013138855.1 Methylococcaceae bacterium | reverse complement strand
TCAGGAAAACATAAAAATATGGTTGAAAACCCGCAAAAAAAGTATAGAGAAAATCTATGTCATGTTGCTCATATTCTTTTATTTTTTTTTGAGTGGGTATTAAAGCACATTAGTATTTTCTGATATTACCCATGTACAAAGGAATCCTTACCATCCCCAATAAGCTAGCATATCCTACATGGCTCAATTTAATCTCATGCGCGACTAAAATCGTGGCTCCTGCGTAACATCAGATATTAACCCATATAAATTTTTGGGGTCATCCAGTTCAGGTATTAAAGTCAAATCTGCTCCTAGCTGATAATCTTCTGCCAATGTATAAACAACACGCAGAATAGAAAAGTCTTCTAATGCAAAACCTACCGAATCAAACACAGTAAGCTCCTGTGCATTAACTCTTCCTAGTTTCTTATTACTCACCAATTCCCATAATTCAGCATAAACATTATTTTCAGAACATTGCTGAATTTCACCCTCAATCAAACTCTGCGGAAGATACTCAACCACAACCTTGGCTTGCTTTAACAACATAATATCTAATTCTGTTTTATTAGGGCAATCGCCTCCGATTGCATGAATATGCGTTCCTTGTGCAATATCACTCACCGTTCGCCCATTTTAATCGCCAGTTTCTCAGATTGCACCGTAAGCTCATGGTAAATGGTTAGAGGGAAGTCTAGTAACGTTAAAATGCGTATCTGTACGGGACATAAAGAGGTCATGTAATAACGTTCATGCCCATCAATGTTAATAATAGTTAGACTAAGACCGCGAAAGACTGCAAGCATCATTTCTGTCGTAGGTTTTGCCGTAGCTCTTTTAGGATTACCTGCATAAATACCCGCGAGTTTTTCGTCTTCTTCTTGCAAGCTTTTGCGAACTTCAAACTCAACTAAACATAACACGCGCAAGGCGATGCAGAGCAGGCGAATCAAGCCTTTGATACGCGTTGTTGAGGTAAGAAACAACGGTGTTATTCCTAAAATTTTACCTCGAAGGCGGTTGAAGCCTCTTTCTACCAGATATTCTTCGCGGTAAGCCAATACCGCTTCGGTCAGGCTTAGTTTGACATCATTGCAAACAAAAACGCGCCAGCCTAAATTACGCACTCTATGAGTATAAGCGGTCGCATTACGCGAGCTGCGGACTGTGACCGTTATTTTGCTGATGGTTTCAGCAGGACGGCTACCATAAGCGCGTTTAGTTTTTATTTGCGTGTCCACGTCATACGTTATCTCCAATAAATCGCTGACCTTATAACGCTTCAAAATGTTATCAACCGCCTCGCGCATGGCTGGCTCATCAAGTCTTTTTCGTCCACGCCCGCGTACATTAAGTGCGGCTATTGCCTTTTCAGCCTTTCTCCTACGTTCATTGAGGGCCTTTTCTTGAACCTTGGCGTGTTTGAAAGAATAGACGACCAATTGCTGTTCCTGCCATTCCACCTGCTCTTCCTCATATTCGCAACTTTGAGCGATGGTGTTTACAAAGCCCATGGCAACCTGTTCAGTTTTGTCAGTTTCGCTCTCTATGGGGCGATAAACAGGCGTTAAGCCTTGTGTTTTAGCCCATACAGGGGCAAGCAAAGCCTCTAATTTATCTGCTGGCATTTGTACTGCGGATAGCGGCGATAAATAATGATCCTGATGAGTCGCGATATACGCCCGCGTGGGTAGTGCCGACATTTTACAGTCACCGACATACAAGACACCACTACGTTGCAGGCTTGCCTGAACTTTTCTTATCTCAGGAATATACAACGGATCATCAGCCGTATTGCCGCTAACAATTGTGGTAGTTAGTGGTATGCCTAATGGATCAAGTGCCGACTGGTTGAGTTTTAACTGCGGTAGGTCAGGACGATGCTCCTTGCTGTGACCAAACTGAAACAGACCGTTTTCAGTCACATCAATATAACTTTTTGCCGTTGTTGAGTCGATTCGCACACATTTCGCTTCCAAATCATAAACACGCAACAAAGTACGGTTTTGCTCTATTTCATAGGCTTCCCATGCCTTATCATTGCCTAACTTAGTCAATACTGCCGCTAGGCGGTCATCCGTAAAATCCAGCTCGCGTAATCCAGACAGTTTTAAGCACATGCTCAATGTTAGCAATACCCCTGCAACCCAGCCTTGCACAGCATTCAAACGGTGATCGCCTTCGCTCAAAATATAAGTCAGCCAAACCACCACGATTTCGCCAAGACTTGAGCCTTGCCAATTGCCATGTGATGGGAAATGCTTATCCAGCAATGGAGCTATTTTCATTTTTTCCATCTGTGCTAATAACAGTGGAATATCGTCCACCCGCTCGGTTCTCGCTATCTGTAACTCTGGTTGCATGGCAAATTTGAATAATATGCCATAATTTCACGAACTAAGGGTAAAATTAAGCGAACGGTGAGATCATGTTTTCTTGTTATGAAATTTAAGTTAGCTAGTTGTTAATTCATTGATTATTTCAGGATGATTTTGCAAGACTTTAAATAGGCATAAGATACCGCCAGAGGGTTTAAAACGTCCTTGTTCCCAATCGCGTAAGGTGGTAACTGGGGTGTTTATGTGCTGTGCAAAGGCTTGTTGTGATAAGCCTGTTTTTTTGCGTACACTTCTTAGCAGTAGTTGTTCTGAGGTGTAGCTTCGTGCCGCTATGCCTTGTTGCATTTCTGCGAGGCTTTGTTTTAAATCAGGTAATTGGATGCCTGCATCATTTTCAATGGCTTTTGCTATGTTATCAATATTCATGTTGATAGCCTTTTCTTTATTTCTGTGGGCGAGAGATTTTCTGTTGCTGATTTTTGATAGAGGGTTATTAGGTAAATAATGCCTTTTTCTGAGAGGTTAAAGTAAATAACTCTTACTCCGCCACGTTTTCCTTTTCCTTTTGTTGCCCAGCGTATTTTTCTTGCGCCTTCTGCGTGAGGGATTACATCACCAGCTAGTGGGTTGGCGGCTATCCAGTCGATAAAATCAAGGCGTTCGTCTTCTGTCCAGATTTTATCGGCTTGTTTTTGGAAGGTTGGGGTTTCTATGACAGTTTTCATAAGCGTTATAATACTGGATGTCCGTATAGAATCAAAGCGTATTTTTTTTAAATTAACTCTTTTGCATTAGGAGTTTTTTGCCTGTGACCATTTCGTAAATTAGAACCAAAGGAACCAAAGGGGTCAGAGTAACTTGAACCAAAGGGGTCAGAGTAACTTGATTTTTATCAATTTATTTTACTTGCCTTATATTTTTTTGATTTTTTATCACCTCCACGAGGTAACGGTGAAACACGTCGTCATATTTGAGCTTCAATTTGTTGCTTAAATCTATCATCTCCCAAGATCCACGACTTATTGATTGAATCACGAATTTCTTTTAGCGTGTCATCAGGAATTTGCTGGTCAAATAACCCTTTATAAACGCTTTGTCTTTCTTTACTGGTTTTTCCTAGCCTCGAATAAGTCGCATGTGGCGTAATAAGTCCTGATCTCTTTCCCATTGCATTTTTAGGATAGCTAGACCACGGATAATCTGCTGGATGCTTTACCATACGCGCTCTTACTGGGTTTAGTTCAATATAGCGGCTGACGGTCAAAAAATATTTCTCACTATCAACTAAAGACGCTTTGAATCTTCCATCCCATAATGTCCCTGTTCTGCCATAGTATTGATTGATATAGCGCACATAATATCGACCTAAAGACTGCATTAATTTACTTACGCCATTTGCCTCTTCGGGGGTTACGAGTAGATGTACATGGTTGGTCATTAATATATAGCTATGCACTTGAACCTTATATTTGCGACTGTATTCTTTTAATTTGTCCAAATAGACGGTGTAATCCGTTTCGGTAAAAAAACAAGCTTGATGATTATTTCCACGCTGGATAACGTGCAATGGAATATTGGGTAAATTTAAACGAGGTAAACGAGCCATAAGAATAAAGAATCCTAAATTATGATTTTGAACATATTAACTCACAGTAGCTCTAAAATCAACTTACTCTGACCCCTTTGATTTGACCCCTTTGATTTTGATTCACTTGATTCATCATGTTTTCTTGTTATGAAATTTAAGTTAGCTAGTTGTTAATTCATTGATTATTTCAGGATGATTTTGCAAGACTTTAAATAGGCATAAGATACC
>WTBX01000281.1 GCA_013138855.1 Methylococcaceae bacterium | reverse complement strand
ATTGCTTCGTTTTTAAATTTAAAGAAATCCTGAACTGTTTTTCCTAGAGCATTCAAGTAGACTCTTTTTTTATCCTTATGGAATTTTGATCTTGGAGATAGGGTGTCCACATTTCCTTTTGTAGTTGCAATGATCAAACCTGTGTTTTCAGAAGTTGGTACTTTCGAAGTGACAATTATTTTTTCAACCGAAAGAATCATCATTTTTTCCAAAGTCGTGTATTTTTCAACATCCCCGATTTTCAAAAACTCCAGATTTAATTTTTCTTTGTCGACAATGGAGCTATAAAAAATCTTTCCGTCATCATTTTTAATTTCGGTAATACCGCATCTGTTTGATAATAAACTTTTAAAATTTGTCTCACTATCAAACCCTAAGGAAGATATTATGTTATGATCTGTTATATAAACCTTTCTCATTCTCATTCTAATTCCTTTAACAATCCGTTTCTTCTTTTCCAGTCTGCAAAAAAAGGAGGGAAATTCAAAGCGAGCGTTCCATTATTAAAGAAAAATCTACGCCTAAACCTTTACTGGCGAAAATCCCCAATTCACAAGAATACAGCTTACCGACCAATACAGTGGTTGATAATCAGCAACAAGCACAAAGTGTTGTTAATGAACAAAAACCGCAATTAGGTTTAGGCGAGCAAGACTCACTAGATGTTAAAAATCAAACCGCTGATGAACAAGGTAATGCCTATTATCAATTAGAACAGACTTATAAAGGTTTACCTGTTTACGGTGCGCGTGCAGTGTTGGAAATTGAAAAAGGACAAGCCGTATTGATTTCAGGCTCATGGCAAACAGGTTTAGAGTTGGAAGTTGAAGCTAAACATGAAGCTTTGGAAGCGGTAACTTTAGGATTGAGGAAAGAAATGAGTGATGAGCAAGTGTTACGCATTGCTTTAAAGCCTGAAAGTTTATTGATGATTTATATGACCAATCGCGGAGCGCATTTAGCTTGGCGGGTTGTGGTTCAGTATCAGGAGCCAGTACATGCACCCGAAATAATGATTGTCGATGCGCAAACCCCTGAAGTATTATTTCGCCAGCCTGCGATGCTGCATTAGGAGTCGAGAATGATTCATCGCAAAAAATCTATCAAAACTCTGATTTTAGTGGGACTTTCAACCGTTGCTCTAAATACTCATGCTATCAATATTGAAAGCTACAATCTTAAGAAACAATGTTGGAGCGAATATGAATTTGATGTTAATACTATTGATAGAGAGCAAGAATTAAAGCGTTCTCACGGGGTTGTTGATTTAAATAACGCGCCTGCAAAAACTCAAAAAGCCCATCAAAGTTTGGCGACAGTACATGAATTTTTTGAAACGGTTTTTAACTGGTCATCGGTGGATGGGCGAGATAGTAAAATTCATCTCTACACTAATTTTGGGATGCGAGCTGGGGCGTATTGTGATGGTTTAAATGCGTTTTATGTCGGCTCAAATCAAGATAATTTTGAGCAAATTGCAATTTTATACGGTCATCCTGATGATCCTTTAGATTTAGCAAATGATATAGATATAGTTGGGCATGAATTTACTCACGGCATTTATAAAAACACTCAAGGCGTGGTCAATGCCCTAGAAAAAAATGCGCTTAATGAATCCATTGCCGATATGTTTGGGGTGACGATTGTTGCTTGGCTGGCGGCGGGAAAAGATATTTCCAAGTTAAGCCCCAAAGCCGAACATTTTAAAATTGGTAAAGTGTTAGCAAAAATTATTGAGCAACATTCGCCGCAATCTTTGGAGGGTGGGGCATTGCGTAATCTCGCCAATCCTGCGCAACAACAAGATTTGGATCATTACAGTCAAATAGATGGGGTTGGCGATATTTACCAGATTGCAGGTATTACTAATCTCGCATTTTATTTATTATCTGAGGGCGGCAAACATCCGCAACGTAATGACAATATTAGCATCAATGGCATTGGTTTAAAAAAAGCCTCTGAAATTATTTTTTATGTGTTGAAGCATCGTTTGCCTTTCAATACTTTGCCAGAATTTGCACAAGCCACCAAAAAAGCAGCGGGTAAACGTTTTGGTAAAGATTCTTCTGAACAACAAGCAACACAACAGGCATTTGCAGCAGTAGGGTTGTTAGATGCCTTGACTGTTAATGAAGAAACTTCACCTCCAGTGGTTGAGCCTCCACAAACTAATGTTCCTGAAATTCGCAGTGCAGACAAAAAAACATTTAGTGGTCAAAGCCTATTAGGTGTTTTATTAGCTTTAATGGGCTCGACGATTTTATATATGGTTTATCGTGGTCAACGTTTAGCAACTAATGTAGCTGCGGATTCTACGGTAATGAATTATAAAGCGACTGCGCCTCAAAAATCCGCTGCTAAGGCTGATAACTTAGCTTTGAAAGCGACGATTAGTATAGGTACGCATGATTTTTCGGTGACTTTGGATAGAGTTCTATTAGTGATAGGGCGTGAAGAATCGAGTTTACCTGTGGATTTATTGAAGCTATTTGCTGAAGATTCGTCTATTTCGCGTAAACATTGTGCCATTAGTTACGAAGCACAGAGTGATGAACTGATTATTTTTAATTATTCAGTGAATGGGTTGTTGGTTGATGGACGTAAAATTCATAAAGATCAACAGCGTTGTGTTGTCTTTAATCGTCCCGTGTTATTGCGCTTAGGGCGTACTGAATTATTAATTAGCCAAAAATGACGGAAACGCGACTTCAGTCGCGCACGAGACCTAAATCAGTGGTTATATTCAGGCACGACTGAAGCCGCGTTTCCAGTTAACATTTCCAACGCTAATTCAGCCATATTATTTGAACCCCCACCTTCGCCCAATTTTTCTTTTACTTTATTTAATTCAACATCCATCGTTTGCGCGTAGTCTTTATCTTCTAAAATACGCTGGATTTCAGCCGCGATATTTTCGCCATTGGCCTCATCTTGTATTAATTCAGCAATAATCTTTTTACCCGCAATAATATTGGGTAAACCAATCACATCAATATTGACTAATAATCTACCTAACAAATACGTTAGTGTAGATAGTTTATAAACAATCACCATTGGTGTGGTTAACAGCGCGGTTTCTAGCGTTGCAGTTCCCGAAGTTGTCATCACTGCATCACAACACTGAATCACATCATAAGGTTGATTTTTAATGACCTGAATTTTGATGTCAGTCTGTTGTAAATAACTTGCTAATAATTCATCACTAATCGAATCCGCTTGCGGTAGCAAAAATTGAGCATCAGGCGTATGCGTTTGTATTTTTTTAGCCGCATCTAACATTACAGGTAACATACGTTTAATTTCGTTACCGCGACTTCCTGGTAAGATACCGATAATCGGCTGTTGCTCATTGAGCTGAAATAATTTTATATCTTCGGCCTTACTGTGTAGAGGATGCACTTTATCAACAGAAGGATGACCGACATAACGCACAGGCACGTTTTCAGCGTCATAATAAGCCGTTTCAAAGGGAAAAATCACCGCCATCATGTCGATAGCTTTTCCATAAGTAATCACGCGCTTAGGTCGCCATGCCCAAACTTGTGGACTGACATAAAATAAGACTTTAATACCTTGCTGCTTTGCAAATCGGGCTAGTTTTAAATTAAATTCTTTATAATCAACACAGACTAATAAATCAGGGCGTTCTGTAATGATTAATTGCTGCATTTGTTTTAAGGCGCGACGGATTTCGCCATAATGCTTAATCACTTCAATGACACCAATTACGCCAATATTTGCGGAGTCATAATCAATATTAATCCCCGCTAGCCGCATTTTTGTACCGCCCATGCCGATACCCTGTATTTCAGGCTGCTGTTTTTTGATGGCAAGAAACATATTCGCTGCGTGCTGGTCGCCTGAGGATTCACCCGCGCTGAACATGATTTTTAAAGGAGATTTTGTGGACAAGAGTTGACCTTTTAAATGCTATATTTTTTGAATATCAATAATGATAACGACATTGAGCGATAATTAGCATGTCATTTGAGACTTTATAAATAATTCGATGTTCTTGGTTAATTCGACGTGACCAATAACCAGACCATTGATGCTTTAACGCTTCTGGATTCCCTGCCCCTGAAAATGGATGTCTTGTTATTTCTGTTACTAAAGAGTTGATACGTTTCAATATTTTTTTATCATTGGCTTGCCAATATAAATAATCTTCCCACGCATTTTCAGACCACGCAATAATCATTCTTCAATTAACGGATGATTTACTGCTAATCCTGCTTCAATTTCTGTAATGCTCTGGCTTAAACGCTCTGCATTTTTAGGGCTTGCCATAAGGTAATTAGTTTCTTCATAGCTTGAAAAATCATCTAAAGAAATTAATACTGCCGATTTACCATTTTTTTGAGTAATAATAACAGGTGTATGCTCTTCGTTGACTTTATCAAACACGACACGCATTTGTTTTTTAAAAGCTGTTGCAGTTAAAGTTTGCATCATTGTTCCCATCAATATTTGAAGAATACCTAAATTTAGTGAAAAAGCTTGTTTTTTTCACGCCGTAATTTACATGCCACCTAAGCTAAAAAACCATTGTTGAATAATAAACATTGGGTAACCTAGTAATAGATTTAAGCCACCGCTGAACAATAATGCTAATAGAATGATAAAGCCGAAGCGTTCTAATTTGCCAAAATAAAATGCCCATTTTTCAGGCAATAATCCTGCAACGATACGCCCGCCATCTAACGGTGGAATCGGAATTAAATTAATTAATGCTAGGACTAAATTAATACTAATACCTGCCACGCCAGAATAAATCAGCGGTAAGGCGATAGCTTCACTACTACTGAAAACCATAGTGCCTACGCGCATGATTAATGCCCAGCCTATTGCCATTAAAATATTTGAAACAGGCCCTGCAACCGCGACAATCGCCATCATTTTTCTAGGGCTTTTGAAGTTTTGCGGAACAACTGGCACAGGCTTCGCCCAGCCAAATATATAACCTGTAAAGGTAACTAACAGCATGGCGGGTAGAATAATTGTGCCAACTAAATCGATATGTTTAATGGGATTTAGGGTTAGCCGTCCTAAATCAGAGGCGGTATTGTCACCAAATTGTTTGGCCACCCAACCATGTGCAACTTCGTGTACTGTAATCGCAAAAATTACGGGTAATACCCAAACGGCAATCCGTTG
>WTBX01000264.1 GCA_013138855.1 Methylococcaceae bacterium | reverse complement strand
GCCTGAATCTCTGCGTGAAGAATACGAACAACTAAAGCAAGACAAACAACGCCTAGAGCATGATAGTAGCTCAAATTCTGGCAGAGTATCAGGCTTGCAGAAAAAATTAAACGAGCTGGAAAAACAGCTAAAAGAATCAAATAGCGGTGATGATGCAGACTTAGACGACCTTGATGTGTCAGAAGATGATGATGACAATGAGGAATCTACCGATGAGCCTAGCGACAATAGCGATAGTGAAGAAGAACCCGAAGTAATCAAGGAATTACGCGAAGATTTCCCCGAAGTCGCACAAGCTGTTGAATTAATGATGCAACGCCATGAAAAACAAATGGCGGATAAATACAAGCCGCTTGAAGATAGACATACGCAGCAAACCCAGCAAGAGCAGCAACATTACATTCAAGAACAAACCGCTGTTATGGATGAAGGTTATGCAGATTGGCGTGACCAGATTCAAAGCAAAGAGTTTAATGATTGGTTAGCCGAGCAGCCCGAACCGTTAAAAACCTTAATGGATTCAGCAGACGCTAAAGATTATTTGTACTTATTGGACGGTTTTAACGGCAAATCGCAAGAAAAAAACGCGAAAGCCAATGAAATTACTCAAAAAAGACAAAAAAAACTTGCATCTAACGTAGCACCGCGCAACAATAACGCGAATAGCAAAAAGTCAGTTGGCATGAGCGATTTTGAAAAAGATTTTAACACGCACACTGGCTAATAAAAGATATACCCAGCCTGTCGGATGACACGCTAAAAAACTAAAAATGACGATAATCTGAGCCGCTTACTCTTAGCCGCTCACTCTTAGTAATTATCCTCATACGTTAGAAATTAAACTTAATTTTAATTTTTGAGTGTGAGGTAATTACTATGGCTCAAACCAGTTATGGGGATATTTCCCAACGTACAGCAGGTCACGCAGCAGAAATAATGCTGGAACACGCTGAACCTATTTTAGTCCTGTCAAAATTCGGACTAAGTAAACCCATGCCGAAGAACAAAGCGGATAATATTAAATTCCGTAGACCTGTTCCTTTTGCAGTTTCAACCACTCCACTTGTAGAGGGTGCTACCCCTACGCCTCAAGCTATGGTTTATGAGGATGTGTCTGTTACTTTGCAGCAACATGGCGCAGTCACTCAAATTACCGATAAAGTCGATGATTTATCCGAAGACCCAGTATTAAAAGATGCAGCGATGCTCTCAGGTGAACAAGCCGCTGAAACAGTCGAGCTTGTAACGTGGGGCGCGGTTAAAGGTGGCACTAATGTATTTTATGACACCGTAGCGCATACTTCGCGTGCAACCGTTGATTCTAAGATCTCGCTAGGACGATTACGCGCTATTACACGCGCTTTACGTTCTAATCGCGGCAAGCCTGTTACTTCTATGACTGCTCCATCAGTAATGTATGGCACAAAACCTATCGAGGGCGGCTTTATTGCTTTCGGACATACTGATTTAGATGCTGATTTACGCGGGTTAGCTGGTTTTGTACCAGTTGCTGAATATGGCAGTAGACAGCCTTTGTGTCCTCAAGAATGTGGTTCTATTGAAAACATCCGTTTTATTTTATCGCCTGTCTTAGTTCCATTTTTAGCTGGCGGAGCGGCTGTTGGCGCGACTGGTATGGTTGCGGCTGATGCCACTAATGTTGATGTTTACCCATTGATTGTAGTTGCCAAAGATGCTTATGGATTAGTTCCATTAAAAGGCGGTGGTGCAATCACCCCTAAAGTTTTAAACCCTGATACTCCCTCTAAATCCGATCCTCTCGGACAGGTGGGGTTTATTTCTTGGAAAACTTATTTTGCCGCTAAAATTCTCAATGAGAACTGGTTAGCGCGTTTGGAAGTTGGTGTGACCGACCTTTAATAAAATTTAAGCCTCACTTTTTTAAGTGGGGCTTTTCTGTTTTTGCAGGAGATTTAATATGAATAATATGGGATACGGTAATCGTAGCGGCTCATTAGTTTTTGGTAATGCAGGTATTGCCGAAGGGACAAACGCTGCAACCGCACAAATTGCGACTGCGTTTGATTTCACCATTAATGGAATGTTTTACACCAAAGCCATTACCGACAATATCGCTTTAACCGCCACCGCACAACAAGCAGCCGAAACAACGTGTTTATATGCATTATCAATTGATGCGGCTGGTGCAGTCACAACAACAAAAGGCGTTGAAGTTTCCACCACTGAACTAGCCAACGGACAAGCAGGATTAACTTATCCTACAACTTGCCCAGATGATGAGGCGGTTTTCGGTGTGATTAAAGTCGCCACCGCAGCAGCAACCACTTTCACTACTGGCACAACTGACTTAGGCGCGGCAGGTATCACTGATACTTACTATAACGTCTCAGCGTTACCAGCCGATAACTTAGCTTAAGGAGTTTATAACATGGTTAATGTAGGCGACTCTTTAAACGCTTTAAGCAATAGCCGTGATGGTGTAGAGCTTAGAGCGATTGTTGATGCTTTAGTTGATGAGGTTATCGGTTTACGAGCCTCATTAGCAGGTATCACCGCACAACTAGATGCAGATGCAGGAGTCACAGATACCGATTATGCGGCTAATCATGACCCAGCAACTATCACCATTACTAAATAGAAGGTTTTGAAATGATTTTTGATTATAAAACCAGTGAAGATATTGACGCGCTAAAAGCTTACGCGAAAGACGCAGGTATTGAGTTTAAATCCAATATTGGCATTGAAACTTTACGCAGCAAGATTGAAGCGGGATTAACTGAACCAGTTAAAAAAGAAGTAGCAGAACCAGTAGCTATCAAGAAAGTAAATCTTATGATTCTTAAAAGCGAAAGTGACACAGGTTCTAAAGTAGTCCCTGTTTCTGTCAACGGCAAAACGTGGGCTATAGAACGTGGTAAACAAGTGTTAGTACCTGAATTTATCGTTGAAGTTCTTAAAAATGCAGTTAAGAACATTTACAACGAGGCAGGGACAGATTATCACGAAGTACCCGCTTATCCTTTTACAGTAAGCGCGGCGTAATAGGTTAAATTGTGACTAAAGCCGAGCTTAACGCTTATATCAGGGTGTTAGTTGATGATGTTGAAGCGGATTATTTATGTGCCGACACCTCGTTAAACCGCTTTATTGATGAAGCCGAACGTGAAGTAGCCGAAAGGACGCTTTACTTTAAGCTTGGCGATAGTCACGACTTTTCAACTGTCGCTAGTACCGCAGAATATGCGATACATACCGATATTATCTTTATTGACAGAATAAAAATTAGCGGTGAAAAACTACCGTTACTAAAAACCACTAAAAAAGAGTTGGATTGTCAGATTCAGGACTGGGAAACCATAGAAGAAAAGCCGCTTTATTATTATATTTATGATAATAAAATCCGCTTATATCCTGTTCCTGATGATGTTTACAGTATCGTTTTAGATGGTAGCCGCAGACCTGTTTCAGAAATGGAAACGCCTGTGCATTTACATGAAGATTTAGCCTATTGGGTAATGTACCGTTATTACTCAATCCAAGATGCTGATGTGCAAAACAGGCAAAAAGCAGAAGAAAACAGGGCTAAGTTTCGTGCGATTTTTGGTAATAAACGTAATATTGAATTTGAACAATCATGGCGTAATGATGCAGGTTACGCCTCAATGAGAGCGCACCCATTTAATTAAGGCTTAAACACATGGCTTATATAAAAACATTATTAGCGGCTCAAACAGCAGCAAGCACAGATACCGAGTTTGAAATTAACGAAGATACTCAAATACCGTTTGGGGTATCGGCTAGTGGTTTAGATGGAGTTGAGGAGTTAAGCATTGAATTTAAAGATGCAGATGGTGGTTGGGTTGCTATTAGCGAAACTTTAAGCGTGACGAATCCTAGACGCGAGCTTTTTGGATATGGAATTTGGCGTGTTAATAAAGGAGTTACTTTGGCGGCGGTTTTGTTATCGACTCATCAAGGCAATGGGCGTAACTACTAATGAAATTTACAGATATTTCGCTTTATTACAGAACTAATTTATTGCCGACTTCATTGTCGGTTTTAAGCTCTGTTTTATCGAAAGTATCAGATTTTATCATTACTTATGTTTTTAACTTCACTCGCGCCTCAACAGCCACAGTCGAAGATTTTGAAGGAAGTATTAAAAACACCTGCTGTGACGAGCTGAGATATAAAGGCTATAGGCGTTTTGAGCCTCGCATGATAAATACGGACACCCCTGTTTACACTAAAGTGTCTTTAGAAGCGGGCGATTATATTTTAAGTGCCAAAGGTGTTGGAAGTGTAGTCACGAGCAAAGGTTCAATCACAGGATTAAGTAATAACCGCAAACAATTATTATTTAATTTAGCAACGACTACCGACGTTACATTTGCACCTGATCCTACTGTTGAATCTTGGCAGCTAGAAAATGATTCGGGGCTAGGTATTGCAAGCGAATATCTACCGTGCAATATTGACTACTCACAAGGTCTTACGCTAGGAGTTTTAGGCAATTCAACTGTTGCAGTAACAATTACAACTT
>WTBX01000378.1 GCA_013138855.1 Methylococcaceae bacterium | reverse complement strand
TTCAATTTTAAACGGTAAATCTTTTAAGCTTGGATGCTCGCATACTTCTTGCCAGTACATTTTAATCTCCTGCTATGTTTAATTACTTAAACAAGGCATTAATATGTTCATAACTAAAACCACGTTGCTCTAAAAAGCGTTGACGTTTTAAGCGTTCTTTTAAACTTAGCTCCACTTCAAGCGCGTATTTCTTTTGATAGACTTGCTGAATTAAGGTTTGTTCATCACCAAAATTTTCAACAATCACCGCTTGCAAATCAAAATCATTAATGCCGCGCTGTTTTAATTCATACGCTACCTTTAAAACACCAAAGCCTTTATTAAACCGCATTCGTGCATAACTTTCTGCAAAACGCGCATCACTTTGTAAATTTTTAGTCGCTAACTCATCAATAACGTCTTGAATCTCCATTTCTTCAAAGTCTTTCAAAGCGAGTTTAGTTAATAACTCCAGTTGACTATGCTCACGCCTTGCTAATAATCGTAAACAGCTTGCTTTGATTTGCTGATGCGTTGACGACATAGCCTAAGCAGGCTGTGGCTCAATAGCTTCATTTTGTGGTGGCAAACTCTCCGCAAACACTTCGGCGCGAATTTGTCCTTCTAATTGTTCAGCTTTTTCAGGATGCTCACTTAAAAATAGTCGGACATTCTCTTTACCTTGCCCTATTTTTTCATCGCCATAGCGATACCAAGAACCTGATTTTTGTAAATAGCCGTATTTAATCCCTAAATCAATCAACTCCCCCAGAAAAGAAACCCCTTCACCATATAAAATATCAAAACGCGCTTCCTTGAACGGTGGCGCAACTTTGTTTTTAGCAACTTTTACTTTCGTTTCATTCCCAATGATTTCATCATCTTTTTTAATCGAACCGATACGGCGTATATCCAAACGTACCGAAGAATAAAATTTTAAGGCGTTACCGCCTGTGGTCGTTTCAGGGCTGCCAAAAGTCACCCCAATTTTACTACGCAACTGATTAATAAAAATCACTAAAGTGTTGGTGCGCTTAATCACCGCAGTTAATTTGCGTAAGGCTTGCGACATTAATCGCGCTTGCAAACCCATGTGACTCGCTCCCATATCACCCTCAATTTCTGCTTTTGGGGTAAGGGCTGCAACCGAATCAATCACAATAATATCTATTGCTGATGAGGCGACTAGCGTATTAACAATTTCCAAAGCTTGCTCACCAAAATCAGGTTGTGAGACTAATAAATTATCAACATCAACGCCAATTTTTTCAGCATAACTTAAATCTAAAGCATGTTCTGCATCAATAAACGCCGCTGTTCCCCCTGCTTTTTGAACTTGAGCAATGACCTCTAAAGTCATTGTGGTTTTACCCGATGATTCAGGGCCATAAATTTCAACGACCCGTCCTTTTGGCAATCCACCGCAACCGAGCGCAATATCTAATGATAACGAACCAGTCGAAACGACTTCTATATCTCGCAACGCGCCTACATCTCCCATGCGCATTACCGAACCTTTTCCAAACTGTTTTTCTATTTGCAACAATGCTGCACTTAAAGCCTGCTTTTTACTTTCATCCATAACGATACCTCAAAGGTTAATCTAAAGTTGTGAGTACAGAACCAAAAACAGCTTGTCATTATCACATAGAGCAGAGCATCTAAACAGTATTTTATAATGACTAAATTCTCTTTCAGCGTAAACAAGGATTCATCTGTTGTAAAAAGACGATATTTTTATCTCCCCATATATTAACTAGAGCTTTACTCAGGGTAATTCAAGCCCTATTATATATTCCACAACATTAAATATTAGAGCTTTTCATAAGAAAAACTTCTTATCTAGTAGTGACTTAAGCTTTAATGTATCAAGCTGTAACTTCACTGTAATAATATGGTGTTATTATTTGTAGCAAATATACAACGAGCATTTAAATGCTTTATAATTTATCCCAAACATTAATTAACTTGGATTTTATAATATGAAAGCCCCTTTCAAACTTGCGCTTACTGCTACATTGTTGAGCGGGATAGCATTAGCAACACCAGCATCTGCGACTGATAAAGAATTATTAAATACCTTATTAGAAAATGGTGTTTTAACGAAAGCTCAGCATGAGAAATTAATGTCTCAAGCAGATGAGAAAGAAGTTAAAATGACCAGTAAAAGTTCAAGCATTCTGGATATGGATTGGGCTTCGCGCGTTAAAATTTCAGGTGATATGCGTGTTCGCTATGAAGACAAACAAAGTGACACTAAAGGTGTAAGCGAAAGTCGTCAACGTATTCGTGCGCGTTTAGCTATTGCTGCAAAAATTAATGATGAAGTCGATGCAGGTTTTCGTCTTGTTACTGGCGGCGGCATTACCTCAACTAACCAAGATTTAGAAGGTGGTTTTATTGGGAAAAGTGTTTTCTTTGATCGTGCCTTCATTGATTGGCATCCTGATTTTGCTCCAGGCGCACATTTAATCGCAGGTAAAATGAAACAGCCTTGGTACACTTTAGGAAAAGGTCTTATTTGGGATACAGATGTTAACCCAGAAGGTTTAGCCTTAACTTATGAGAAAAAATTTGGCGATGCTAAAGTTAAAGCCACTGCGGGTTATTTCATTGTTGAAGATGGTAAAAACCTTGTCGCCACTTCCAGTGCTAACGATGGTTTTAGTCAAGACCAAAAAATGTTCCACGGCGGCATTAGTGGTGAAATGAAATTCACTAACGCTGTCAAAGGCTCTGTTGGCTTCAATACTTACATTTATGATGATGCCATTGGTAATGGCGTTGCCGATGGAGATTTGAATACTGATGCTGAACTATATGAAATTTCAGGAAAATTAGATGTTAAAACAGGCTTAATGCCCGTTAAGCTATATGCTCAGTATGTCGTAAACGCAGCGGCAAGCGATGGTAATCAAAACGTTGCATGGCTTGCTGGTGTTGCCACTAAATACAAAAAATTTAGCCTAGACTATAACTATCGCGATACTCAAGTAGATGCGGTAGTGTCTACATTTAATGATTCTGACTTTGCTTTTGGTGTTACAGGCGCGAGAGGTCATAAGCTTAGCCTAGGTTATAAAATAAGTAAAAACTTCTCTACTGCGGTCACTTATTATGCGGCTCAAGCATACGGTGTTAACAACACTGATGGTGACAATATTGATGTTTTACATGTTGATTTGAAAGCTAAATTCTAATTTTAGAAAAAGTCCAAAGCAACAAAAAAGCCCGACAATTACTTGTTGGGCTTTTTTATGTCTACACATGAATAATTATTTAGCTGACATCAGTAAAAGAGCCATTTTTAACTTCTGTTGACGTTCATCATCTAAAAGCAAGCCCTTCGTATCCGTTACATAAAAAATATCTTCCGCGCGACTGCCAATCGTAATAATTTTGGCGTCATGCAATTGTGTTTTTAATTTTATAAACACTTTACCAATATCTGACAACAACCCCGCCCGATCCGTCGT